>CAMPKL010000006.1 GCA_946887065.1 uncultured Bryobacterales bacterium | reverse complement strand
GAGCATGGAGTTACCTCGTCGCCAACGCGAGCGAACCGTTGTACAACTTTTCCATCTCGCTGCTAAGCAGCCGGTAGCCCATGCGAGCATCTTCATCCACGGCGGCGACTTCTCTTGAAAGCTTCTGCTCGGAAGCGGAGATGCGCTGGTTGACAATGGCGACCAGTTCGTCTTGGCGCTGCTTAGAGGTCTCTACTAGCACGGCGAGAGCGACTTCGCGAACTTGCTCGGCGGAGAGAGTTTCCGCCGCCGTCGGGGCAGGCGCCGGCGCGGGGGTGGGAGCATCCGCGCCGAACGCCAACTCGAAACCCTGATCGTCATAGCGCAGTGAGGGTTCCGTCGCCCAGATGCCGGCAAAGACCACGGCCATGGCGGCCGCCATACCGAAGGCGAAGCGCGGGCCTTCGAGTTGTAGCCAACTCGCTAGGCGCGCCCAGGGGGAGGGCTCGAAGACCTTGTCGGAGACGAAGGCGATCCGCTGCGGGATCTCCTCTTCCGGCAGGCTCAGCAACGCCTGGTTGGTGAGGCGCAGGCGGTCGAGTTCTTCGCGGCCCGCGGCGGAAGTCGCCAGCCAGGCTTCGACTTCGGCCTTCTCCGCGCTGCTCAACTCGTCAAATAAGTAGTCTCGTAGATCGTGTGGAGCCCCGTTCATCGCCCTTTCTCCTTAGGCGCTGCTCCTTGAGGGAGCCAGCTGCGCCTTTAAAGCCTCGAATCCGCTGTAGACACGGGTCTTGACGGTCGAAACCGGCGCACCCGTAATCTCGGCGATCTCGTGAAACTTGAACCCTTGGTAAACCTTGAGAAGAACCGCTTGGCGCTGTTCTTCGGGCAAGGTCCCGAGGGCCTGCTTCACGGCCGCCGACAGTTCGGCGGCGTTCTCCCGCCGGGTTGTGGGCATCGCGGCACGTTCGAGTTCGGAGTCTTCGCTGGGCTCGGGACGCTTCTTGCGTCGCCAGGAAATCGTCTCGTTGTGCGCGATGCGAAACAACCATTGAGGAAAACGTTCTACCTCTTGAAGGCTCCGCAATCCGCGGTAAACCTTCAAGAACGTGTCCTGACTCAGATCGAGAGCTTCCTCGCGGTCGCCGATGGATCGCACAATAAAACTGAAGACGCGCCGTTCCCAGCGAGACACCAACACGTTGTACGCGTCGACGTCGCCGCGGCGAGCTTTCAGGATGAGATCCCTATCTTCGACTTCGCGGAAGATCAATCTTTGTCTCCGCCGTTCACAACAACAAGACGCATGGGGCGTCCAAAAAGTCTGACGGCGACGTTCCGGCGGCCGTGCAAACCCTCTGGAAACTGCTAACTTTCTTAGTTTGAACGACTTCGTAGGGAAGCGCGAGCTCCAGAACAATTTTTTCGTACTCGGGCCGAAAAAATCGTTGGGTCGGTCGTCTTACTTAGTAGCGGGAAACTTCCAGTTTCCTACTGCCATCTGCTTCTCCTTGCGAACCCACAGGAACGCGCGGCGAGGGCTCCCACCCCTCGCCGCTTTTTATTTTCAACAACTTATAGCATTTGCTTGACGCCGCTTCGGCTGCATCGCTAGGCTCGCCTGATGGCTCGCAGAATCCCCGGCAGGCTTTTCCTGCACAATCTCGTCGCGGGCCGGAGCCTGATCTACCAGCTGGTTCGGCGGGATTTTGACCAGCGTTATGTGGGTTCTATTGCGGGCTGGCTATGGGGCGTCATCCATCCGCTGACCTTGCTGGCGGTCTATACATTCGTTTTTCAGTACGCCTTTGGCATTCGACTGCGGCCGGACGCCGTTACGGACAACTATCCGCTGTTTCTGTTCTGCGGCATGCTGCCTTGGATGCTCTTTTCTGAGACCCTGCAGCGCTCCGCTAGTTGTCTGGTGGACAACGCTAACTTACTGAAAAAGAGCGTTTTCCCGTCCGAAACGTTGCCGTTGAGCATATTTTTGTCGGGGCTAGCGAGCCATGCTCTGGCGCTGGTGTTGGCCATCCTGGCCACGGGGATTTGGGCGAAAACCTGGAGCCTGACGCTGTGGGTGTTGCCGCTTTGTCTAGCGCCGCTGGCGCTGTTTAGCATTGGCTTGGCGTGGATCGCCGCAGCTCTGCAAGTTTATCTGCGGGATACCGCACAAGTGTTGACAGTCGTGCTGACAGCTTGGTTCTGGCTGACGCCGATATTTATCGAAGAGAGCAGGTTGTCGAGTATCGCCCCGGGCGTGGTGGATTGGAACCCCCTGAGCTACTTCGTCCGAAGCTATCGCGATGTCATCCTGGGAGGAGATCTCCCTGGCCTCGGCGATGCCGCAGCCATGGTCGCCTTTGGTTCGGCCTGCTGCATCCTGGGCGGACTATTTTTCCGCCAGACAAAGCGCGGCTTTGCGGACGTTCTCTAAGCCAGTCGCTTTGTTACGCTTGTGGCTTACGCGGCGGGCCGTTGGCCAGCGCGAGGGAGCCACTACCAGTTGAATCCGGTCTCCTTTCGGTCAGTCTCAAAGAGCTATCCGATCTATTCCAAGCCGGCCCACCGGCTGGCGGAACTCGTGACGCTCAACCGCATCAAGAGGCATGACGACTACTGGGCGCTGCGAGAGGTCGACTTCGAAGTCGAACCCGGATCGGTGTATTGCCTGGTGGGGGAGAACGGATCGGGAAAGAGCACGACGCTCCAGCTGGCGGCGGGCATCTTTCCAGCGACGTCTGGGGAAGTGGAAGTCAACGGAAGGGTTTCCGCGTTGCTGGAGCTGGGCGCGGGGTTCAACCCGGAATTCTCGGGTCGCGATAACGTCTTCCTGGCAGGAACTGTCCAGGGGCTCTCCAACCAAGAGATCCGCCGCCGATACAAGGACATCGAGCAGTTCGCCGAGATCGGCGACTTCATCAATCAACCGGTGAAGACCTACTCGTCGGGCATGTTGGTTCGCCTGGCGTTTGCCGTTGCGATCAACGTCGATCCTGAAATCCTGCTGGTGGACGAGGCCCTGGCCGTGGGCGACTTCTACTTCCGGCAACGGTGCATGCGCAAAGTGCACGAGTTGCGGTCGCGAGGCGTCACCATCTTGTTCGTGTCCCACGCGACGGCCGACGTTAAAGCGATTGGGACGGATTGTCTGTGGCTGGAGAGAGGCCGAGTGGTCGAGAAGGGCAAGCCCGACGTGGTCATCCGCAATTACCTCGCGCGCATGAACGAGAAGGACCTGGGCTATCGTGCGGCACGGGCCGAATCGGCGCCCGCCGCACGGACGGCCGCTCTTTTGGCGCCTGAGATCGTCGAGACCATCCCCAACGTCGATCATCGCCACGGCAACGGCGATGCTGAGGTCATCGGCATCGCGGCATTGGATGAACACGGGGCTGTTGCGCCCATGCTCGAGCCCAATCGCGTGTTGGTCATCAGAATCAGCGTTCGGGCCAAGCAGCCGCTGGAACGGCCGAATGTCGGTTTCATGATGCGCAATCACCTGGGCATGGATTTCGCGGGAACGAACACGGGCCGCGAGGATGTTCGGCTCGAACCGATGCAGCCAGGAGATGTCGCGACGGTCGATTTCCACCTCCGCCTACCGGAGCTCTATCCGGGGCACTTTTCTTTCTCTCCGGCCGTCGCTAATGGAGATCACTTCCAGTACGAGATGTGCGACTGGGTGGAGAATGCTTTGGCTCTAGAGATGGCTCATGACGGCAAGCCTGTCTACGGCTATCTGCATTTGCCGTGTGAGATCCGCGTGAACAGCCGCTTGGGCGCGGGGCCGGCCGTTACGGGATGAAGCAGCTCGTGAAAGTGCTGCTGGAAATGCTCTTCCTGGCGACGGCGGCCCCGGTGCTATTGGCCTGCGAGTTGGCGGCCTTGTGGCTGACCGATCTCGTATCGATCTTCGTTCCCAAACTGCCCCCCGCCGACAGCCCGGTGGACCGGACCGCCGTGACCGTCGTCATCCCCACCTGGAACGGTCGCCATCACCTGGAAGCCAATTTAGATTCGGTTGTGATGGCTCTCGAAAGTTACCCGGGCAGCGAAATCGTTGTCGTCGACAACGGATCGAGCGACGGTACCGCGGCATTTCTTCATGAGAAGTATCCGTTCGTCCGGGTCTTGGAGCACCAGGAAAACCTTGGTTTTGGCGGCGGTTCCAATTCCGGCTTTGAGGCCACGCTGAACGATGTGGTCGTGTTGCTCAACAACGACATGAGGGTCGAGAAAAGTTTCCTTGCGCCGTTGCTTGAGCCTTTCGACGATCCAAAAGTATTCGGCGTCTCGGCGCAAATTCTTTTCTCCGATCCCAACAAACGGCGGGAAGAAACCGGAGTGACCGCAGCGCGTTGGACCCAGGGCCGCCTAGCGTTGGGACACGTGCTGGACGATTCGATCGATCGCCCTTTCCCGATCTTCTACGCGGGAGGCGGATCGACCGCCTACGATCGCCGCAAGTTTCTCGAACTCGGCGGCTTTGATGAGCTGTTGCGGCCGTTCTACATGGAGGACGTCGACGTCAGCTACCTCGCCTGGAAGCGCGGTTGGAAAGTTCTCTACGCCGGCGAGAGCATTGTGTATCACGAGCACAGGGGCACGATCGGCAAGCATTTCAGTCAAGGCGACATTCAGCGGATCGTTCATCAGAACCACCTGCTTTTCTTGTGGAAGAACATCCACGAACCGAGAAGACTCCTCGGGCATATGCTGTGGACCTGGCTGGCAATGCTTGCGTACACGATAGCCGGGCCTGGGCCTATGAGGCCGAGCCCGCGCGCCTTCCTAGCAGCGGCAGGACGCACGCTGGGAGCTTGCCGTTCGAGGTTGAGGGCGCGACGGCTTGCGGCGGTCAATGACGCCGAAGCGCTACGCCGCCCGTTGGGCGGCTACTTCCGCGACCGCTTCGCGACGATGGAGACCAATCCGGGGGAACTGAACGTTCTGTTTGTTTCGCCTTACTCCATCTCTCCGCCCATCCATGGGGGAGCGGTTTTCATGCACGAGACCATTGAGCGGCTCAGTAGCTTGTGCCGCCTGCATTTATTGTGCCTCGTCGACGCACCGGAAGAGCGGGCATCGAACATCGAATTCGGATCGCGTTGTGCGAGCGCCAAGGTGGTCACTCGTTGGGGAGATCATTCGCACTCCCGAAGCGTGATCTTGCCCCATGCCGTACAGCACTTTTGGCACCCCGAATTTGAATGGAGCCTCCACAAAGAGATCTACCAGAAGGAGATAGACGTCCTTCAGCTGGAATACACGCAGTTGGCGATTTACGCGCAAGACTTCCACAGGATCGGCAGTTTTCTGTTCGAACACGACGTCTACTTCCAATCGGTTTGGCGCGGCATCGCGGGCGAGACCAGTTCGACTCTGAGGTGGAAGCGCATCTATGAGTATCTGAGGGCTCTGCGCTTTGAGCGGAGAGCGATCCAACGCTTCGATGAGGTGCATCTTTGCACGGCTGCAAACCGGCGCTTCCTGGAGTCCTATCTGAGCGAATCTCCCCCTCTGTATGAGGGGCTGCGCGCGGGCATCGATGTTGAGCGCTACCGCTATGTCGACTCAGGCAGAGAGAGCAACACGCTGCTCTTCGTGGGCAACTTCAAGCATCCGCCCAATCAAGAAGCCCTGACTTGGTTCGTTCGTGAGGTTCTCCCCACGATTCTGGAAAAACGGCGCCAGGCCAGGCTCTTGGTGGTCGGGGCGCAAGCGTCCCAGACTTTTGCGGACTCCGTGGCCGCTCCAGGCGTGGAATTTGTCGGCGAAGTCGAGGACATACGTGAGCCTTTGTCCCGCTATAGCGTGTTCCTGGCGCCGATTTTGACCGGGTCGGGCGTGCGTGTGAAGCTGCTGGAGGCTTTCGCGGCGGGAATTCCGGTCGTCTCGACGCCGCTGGGCGCCGAGGGGCTAACCGAAACCAAAACGGTTATCGCGGCGCTCGCCGAAGGCGCCCAAGCGTTCGCGGAGCGGGTGCTGCATTTACTAGAGAATCCCAAGGACGCTCAAAAAATGGCGCGAGCGGCGCGCCTGGAAGTGGAAGCGAACTGGGACAGCGCGACGATTACCCGCAGTTTGTATGAACACTACACGGACGTGGTGAGCCGCAAGCGCGCGAGGGCGAGCAGCGCACGCAATTTTTAGGACAGTCGCCAGCCCTACCGGATTACCAAAGTCCTAACGCATAACTGGGACTTTAGGGGAGTTGACCTTAGGAATCTTCTGGGGGCATGATTACCGTGCCCGCGCTGTACACGCTCGTCGTCGAGTCGTGCCGGGCCAGGAGCGATCTGATGCGCCCAATTCCCGTCAAGAACCTCTCTTTCCTGCTTGCCCTAATAACGCTCTCCGCCGCCGCAGCACTCGCGCAAGATTTGTCCTCTACGCCCAGGCGACTCGAGGGCGGCGGGCCGGTTGACGTTCCATCGCTGACGTCCAAGGCGAACGTCATCGTCAGAGGCATCGTCTCGGGCGCCCAGACCAAATGGATCGGGAAAACGATCTACACCGAATACGCCCTCCAGGTACAAGAAACGTTGAAAGGGAATGCCCAGAGCACGTTGACCATGGCCGTCATGGGCGGATCGATGGGAAACGTCGATCTGGTGATCCCCGGCGCGCCGAAGATCGAAGTAGGCAACGAAGTCGTGTTCTTTGGTGAGCGCTTTGACGCACAGGAAAGCTTTAGGCCCGTTGGCATCTTCGACGGTATCGTGCCGGTGGCGACGGCACGAGGAGCCGGCGCCACCGTTGCGCCGCGCGGCAGGCCGGAGAGTTTGATCGACTTCTTGGACGAAGTCCGCGGGCTCGGGCGCAACCGCTAAGGGGAGGAGCGAACCATGAACCAACGAAAACGAATTTTGGGTTTAGCATTGGCGGCGGCCTCCATGCTGTTGTTGGCGTTCTCTTTCAGCCTCACTCCTGCGCAAGCCGGTGAAAACTTGGACGCTCCCGACGGAGTACTGGAAGAAATCTACGATCTGTTCTGGGACCCGCGCCTGTTCAGCGGAGCCGTTGGATTCCCATCCGCGATCGAATGGGTCCATAACCCAAGCGGAATGCCGGCCAGCGTCAACCAGGCTACTTTCGAGGCCGCTGTGGAGGCGTCGTTCGATAGCTGGGAAGCAGTGGACGACGGAATCCCGGGCGATCCTCTGGTCCCACGCGCGGCTTTCGGAGGAGTAGACGCCACGGCCCCCCAATCAGCGACACTCGACGGGAACAATGCGGTGGTCTGGGTTCCGGGAGCCGTGGGAGGCGTCCTCGCTACGACGCCTTGCTACAAACTCAACGCCGCCACCACAACGGTGGACGACGGCAGCGGGAATACGGTATTTGATTTCTCGGCAACCGGAGGGCCAATCGTCCCGTTCCGCGGACCCATCGGAGTCACCTACCCTCGCGGAACGATGCTGGATTGCGGTATCGAATTCGATCGCGCGGACCCGTGGACTACCACGGGAACGTCAGGCTACGACATTCAGTCGGTTGCGACTCACGAGATCGGCCACTTCCTAGGTTTGTCGCACTCGACCGTCGGTAATTTGCAGGGTCCGTCGCCGGTGACCGCAACGATGGCTCCGTTCGGAACGACGGCGAACACGGACTTCAGGAGCCTACAAGAAGACGACAAGGCTTCGCTGCTGAGAACTTACGCGCGCAACGCGATCCTGCCTACGCCGCAGACGGCCGGCGGGCGCGGCGTGATCCAGTTCGCGCTAAGGCAAGGCCCAGGGTGCGCGCCCGCGACCGGAGTTTCGGTGTGGGCGTATCGGACGTCCGAGGGACTGACCGGTCCGACGCGCATAGAAACCTTTAGCGGCTCGGAACACCGGCTGGGGTTCGGAGACGAGCCCTACAACGGCTCGGTGACGCTAAACGTTCCGCCGCTTCCCGCTGGAGCGTCGTACACGATATTCGCTCGAACGTTCGAAAACGACAACACCAGCTCTGCCGGAGCGTTCTCGGCCTACCGCTACAACTTCACCACGATCAACTCCAACAGCTTGACGCCGGCCGGCGGCAGCCAAACCTTCGACAACCTCGCTGTGGTCGCGGCGATCTCCGCCGGAGGGACGGCCGACCTCGGCACGATCGGAATCTTGGGTTGCCCTAACGATGTTCCGGGCTCGGCGTTTGACCTCACCGCCGACAGCGTTAACGGACCGGCGGAAGCAGCGATCGGCAGCCAGATGGCGCTCACATCAAGTTTGACCAACGCAGGAACGGCGGCCGCGGGGCCGTTTGATGCGGGAATCTATCTGTCGGCCGACACGGCGTTGGCCCAGGACGATACGTTCACGGGACTTACCTGCAGCTACGGCGGTTTGGCCGCTGGAGCCAGCGCCTCATGCGACGGCCAATTCATTGTGCCGCCCATGATTCCTGGAACGTACTACCTCCTACTAAAAGTTGACCTGGACAACGCGGTGGGCGAGTCCAGCGAATCGAACAACATCATCTCGTCCGTTGCTACGGTCGAAGTACTTCCGAATCCCCTCGATCCCATCGTGAACGGCAGCTTTGAGACGGGCGATTTCAGCGGATGGACGGTCAAAGAACTCAATCAGACGAGTTCGAACCCGTTCCTCAAGTTGAGTGTGGCCGGAGCAGGGGTGACCTACCCCACAGGCGGACTGGGCTTCTTCGCTTGTGGCCAGCAATGCTACATCATCGACTACTTCGATAGCGCCCCGGCCGATGGCCAGTATGCAGCGCTTCATGACTGGAACGGGAACGACACGACGACGTCCGGAAACCCCGACATCAACTTGCGAGAGCTGTATCAGGATGTATCGCTGCCCGCGGGGGCGACAACTTTAGAGTTCGATTACCGCGCCGCTTGGGAGCTTTTCCGCTTTGGCGCGACTGTACCGCGAACCTTCTCGGTATTGGTCGAGCCGAGCGGCGGCGGAGCCCCGCTTGTCAGCGGGGTCATCCTGGCGGCTCAGCCGGCAGCGCCGGGGCCCAGCGAAGTGGACGGCATCGAGGAAGACACCCAGAACCCATCCGTCGCGGGACGAACCTACCCGCCTGGCGTGGTGGACATCAGCAGCGTTGCCGGCCAGGACGTGAGAGTGAAATTCGTTTGGGATGTACCACAGCCAGGCACCGGCTTCGGGTTCTTCCAACTCGACAACGTTCGGATCAACGCCCTGCCGAACGAAGTTCCGGTTGTCTCGCTCGACTCCCCGTCTGACGGCGCCGCGTTCAACGAGGGCGTCTCGATCGATTTCAGCGGTTCGGCGAGTGATGCGGAAGACGGCGACGTTACTGCGAGCCTCACATGGGCATCGAACGTCGACGGGAACATTGGGACGGGCCCGGCGTTCTCGTTCGCTGGTCTGAGCGTCGGACCCCACACGATTACAGCGACCGCTACTGACTCGCTGGGTCGAACCGGATCCGCTGAAATCGGGATCACAATCCATGCTCTGCCGAATGAGGCTCCCGTCGTGACCATTACCGCACCCGCGGATGGCGCTGCTTTCACCGTAGGCGAAACAATCAACTTCGCAGGAACGGCGCTGGACGCAGAGGACGATGACATCAGTTCCCAGTTGAGTTGGTCGTCTGACCTGGCGGGCGTTATTGGAAGCGGGGCGAGCTTCTCGACGAGCGGGCTCGGCGTGGGCAGCCACCTGATCACTGCCGCGGCGACAGACTCGGACAGCGCTCCGGGGTCCGCTGCGGTGAGCATCACCATCAACCCCGTTTCGGTTAGCGATGTGGTGAACCCGGCGACGGCGGACTTCTCGACGTTGCGCGGCAGCATCGTCAGCGGCAGCTACGCGGACACGCAAGAACCCGGGGGCGGGGTGGAAATCCTGCGTGAGGGAACTGTAGGCGGCAACGCGCGAAAGGCGCGGAGCGACTTGGATCACACGTGGATATTCACGGTGACGCCGGGCGTCAGCTACCTGTTCCAGGCGGTTGGCAGCCGAACCGCCAATGCCGAGGGCGACAACTTCACTCTCTCCTACTCGCTCGACAACGTCAGCTTCACGACGATGACGACGATCAACTCCGCTATCCCGGGTACCTACGAATACGCCTTCCTACAAGATGTCGCGGGAACCGTCTACGTCCGAATCGAGGACACCGACAACAGCCAAGGCAACTCTCAACTCGATCAAGTGACGATGGATTGGATGGCGATCGTCTCTCTGGCAGGCTCCGGGAGCAACTCCGCTCCGGTCGTCTTGATCACCGCGCCGACGAACGGAGCGACAGCGACAGCGGGGACATCAGTTTCCTTCGCAGGCAGCGCGACCGACGACGCAGACGGCACACTAACTGCCAGCTTGGCGTGGACCTCAGACATTGACGGCGCTATTGGCTCGGGAGGCGGTTTCTCCACGTCCGGCCTGAGCGTCGGCACGCATGAGATCGTCGCCATGGTCACCGACAGCGGCGGCTTAACCGGGAGCGCCGCCGTTTCGGTCACGATCGAACCGGTCGGCGGACCGTCGATTTCCCTTTCCGCCTCCGGCTACAAGAACAAGGGCGTTCAATACGTCGATCTCTCGTGGTCGGGCAATACGGGCGCGGTTGACGTCTACCGCAACGGCGTCGCCGTGGCTACTAACGTTGGCGGTAACGCCAAGACGGACAACACCGGGAACAAAGGCAGCGGTCAAGTCTACGTCTACGAGGTCTGCGAGACGGGCATGACCACGGGCTGCTCGAATACCGTGACGGTTGGATTCTAGCTGGACGGCTTCCGCGGGCGCAGGGCCTTCGGCAACGATGCCTTGACCAAGGAATAAGAGTGATCGGCCAGTTCTCTGACTTGCCGTTCACTCAGTTCGCCGTCGAGGATCACCGTGTTCCAGTGCTTCTTGTTCATGTGGTAGCCGGGGATGACCGAGGCGAAAGACTCGCGCAATTCGAGCGCGCGGGACGGCTCGCACTTGAGATTGACCGTGGCCGGCGTCTCTTCGTAAGCCAAGATCGCAAAAATCTTACCGCCGACGCGGAACACCATGTGTTCCGGCCCGAAAGGGAAATCTTCAGCCGCTCCAGGAAGACTGAGCAGATAGTCGCGCACTCGGTCGAATCGCACGATCACCTGTAAGTGCGGATGCTAGCATGAACGCTTCTCCATGCAGCAATTCTTGGGTCAGATCAACGTCCAGACCGGGGGCAAGGGTTTGTATGAGTTTACCCGCGAGGCTGAGTCCTGGGTTCGAGGTCACGGCGCTGGAAATGGGCTGCTGACGCTGTTCATTCGCCACACTTCCGCTTCGCTGACCATCCAGGAGAATGCCGATCCAGACGTCAAGCGCGACTTGGAAGCCTATTTTTCGCGGCTGGTTCCGGAGAACGACCCCCTCTACATTCACACGATCGAAGGTCCTGACGACATGCCGGCGCACGTCCGATCGGCGCTGACGCAGACTCATTTGAGCATCCCTGTCAGCCAGGGCGAACTCACATTGGGGACATGGCAGGGTATCTATGTGTTTGAGCATCGCCGCCGCCCCCACCGCAGGACAGTCTCACTGCACCTGCTTTCGGACCGGGACTGAAAATATTTCACGCGGAGCACCCTTAGCCCTGTCACCTTTGTCCGGCGCCTACGCCTGAACAAGGGGCCAATGTCGGCCATTGAGGTGTTCAGGAGCATGACGATGAGAATTTTTCCCATAGTGGCCGGCGTCTGCATGATGGCAGCGACGTTAGCGGCCGCCGGAGTCGATGGCAAGTGGGAGGCGACGGTTCAGAGCCCCCGCGGCGAACAACAGTACACGTTCGTGTTCAAGGCGGACGGCGAAAGCCTAACCGGCACGGTGAACGGCGGGCGCGGCGGCGAGTCAGCGATCCAAGACGGGATGATCCACGGCGACGCGATCAGCTTTAAGCAGCACATTTCGTTCGGCGACCGCGAGATCACCTTCGTGTACAGCGGAAAGGTTGCCGGGGACTCTATCGAGTTCACTCGCAAGGCTGAAGGCGGACCCGGCGGCGGTCCCGGCCGCGAAGCTGCCTTCACGGCTACGCGCGCCAAGTGATTTTCACTGCTCGGGAGCGGGCGCCTGCGGCTCGATCCCGAGCAACTCATCCAACTCTTTTAATTTCTCGGACATCGTCTCGGCGTTGATCCTCAAGCTCGGCGGCCCGATGTGGATGTGGGGACCGGTCGCCTGGCCCGGCACGGCGCTGAGAAAAGCGATGTAAGGGATATCCCACTCCTCGAGCAGCGACATAAGGAAAAGGCCTTCGACTTCGTCCGGACGGACGGCGATGTCGTAGCGTCCGGTGTGATCGAAACCCATCGAAACGTGTAAGTCGGTGGCTCCGGCGGCGCTGATCGGCAGCGGTTTGCCGAACTCCACAAAATACATAGCGTCGATTTCGAGAATGTCCGCATCCCACTGGCCTGGATCGCCTTCAGACCAGATTGCCAATACTTCGGCGATCAACTCGTCCAGCCGTCCCTCCGCGGAAACGATCTTGGCTTGCTCTTCGACGAGCCGGGCGCGCGTCTTGGCGAGCTCCAACTGTTTGTCGGCAAAGGTCAGTTGGTCGCGAAAAGCCGCTAGGCTGTTCGGCGGCGCAGCGCCCAATGAGATGAGTTCCTGCTGGCGCTTGAGCGCTTCGAATTCGACCTTCTGCAATTCCGCGGCAGCTCGTAAAAGGTCGGTCGTCTGCTCGGGCAACAGGTCCGGTTGCTGCAGCAGTCTACGGACAAGCGCCTCAAGTTGCGCCCGGTGCGCATCCTGTTGCGTCTTGGCCAATTGCGCTGGAGGGATTACCCCCGCCTCCACCAAGGTGCGCAATCGCTCAATTTCCGGATTGGTGGGGGCCGCCGTCGGCTCCTTTACCTGGGCGAACGAGGATACGCCCAACAGCAACCCGATCGTCGCCATCTTGCAGCACTTGCGCATCCGGACATCATTGTAAGATGAGGGAACGCTGCCGACTGCGCCCAGAGGCCGCGCTGCGATAAACGTTTACTAACTTTTAACTATGCAAGATTGGGAAGCGGCGGCCCAAGCGGCCCTCGAGAAGAAGGCTGAAGACGTCATACTCCTCGACATCGGAAAGGTCAGTTCGCTGACGGGCCACTTTGTGATTGCGACAGGAACCAATACGCGGCAGACTCAAGCGATCGCCGACGGGATCCGCGACGACCTGCGCGAGCGAGGCCTACGCTCTTTGGGCGTGGAAGGGATGAACCAGGGCGAATGGATACTGCTGGATTACGGCGATTTCTTGATCCATATCTTTACGCCGGAGAAGCGGGCATTCTAGGACCTGGAACGGCTTTGGAGCAATGCGCCGCGCAAGTCGGTGTCCGAAGCCGCCTGAGGCTGCGGTTTGAAGCTTCAGGTTTTTTACATCGGCAAACCCCGCAGCCGCCCGTTGAACGATGCCGGCGCGGAGTACGTCAAGCGTCTCGGCCGGTTTTGCCGGTTTGAGATGAACGAACTCAAGGCCGAAGCGTCCGTTGAAGATAATCCCAAGGCGCTGCACATCGCCCTGGATCCCGAGGGAGAGTCGCTGTCCTCAGCGGAACTGGCTCGCTTGCTTGAGTCCGCCGGACAAGACGTCGCCTTCTACATCGGCGGCGCGGAAGGATTCTCGGAGAAGTTCAAGAAGTCGGCGGATCGGTTGTTATCTCTATCGAAGATGACCTTGCCGCACGAATTGGCGCGGGTGATGCTGCTGGAGCAGCTGTACAGGGCATTTACGATCCTGGGCGGCCACCCTTACGCGAAGTAGCGGCCTGAAGGCCGATCTTGGCTGTCTGTTTCAGGCTGTAGATGGTTGACGCGTAATGCCCGCACTCGTGCGTGCAGAAACATCCGTTGGCCGCCTGCGCGGCCACCTTTTGGGCCTTTTCGGAGAACCACAGCTTGTTGAAGTCATAGTTCACGTCGCGCAGATTGCCGATAACCGAGTTCTTGATTTCGCATTCGACGACATCGCCATACGAGTAGATCACCGCTGCCAAGCGACCGGAGACGCAAGAGAATTGCGCCCGCTGCTCAACGACCGTCCGCTCCACCGTCTCGCGTATTCGCTGGTCGAGCAAGTGGTTAGCGCTGGAATAGGACGAAGGTCCCGCAGGCGACAGGACTCCGTCGGCCCAGTCGCGCTCAAGACGTTGTCGCAGGCGGCGGTAGGATTCGGGATCCACATCGGTTTGGCCAGGATCGAGCGGATGGCCGCGGCACCAGTTGTACGATGTTCCATCCGGCTCAAAGATGCGTTTTAACTCCTCGTGAATCTCGATGATTTGCCGTTGGTTGTCGCGCATGACCGTGGTCAGCGTATGCACGATGAGATTCGGAAAGCGCCGGCGTAAGGGTCGAATCGCCTCCGCCGTGCGCAGCATGCGGCGCCAGGCGCCTTCCCTACCCCGTATGCGGTCATATTCGCCGGGATCGATATGATCGACGCTCAGGTTGAGGTGAAACCGCAGACGCGGCGCGGCGGGCAGCACTTTTTCGAGGGTCTCGACGACGCGTTCGGTGTGCTGGCCGTTTGTCGGCGTGTAGACGTTAGTCGTATTGTTCAGCCGGGCGGCCGCAAGCACGATGTCGCCTAGATCGGCCCGCAGAAAGGGCTCCCCGCCGCCGAGGAACAAGTTGTATATCTCGCCCATCGACCCCAGCGTTCGCTCAAATTCCTCAAGCGTGAAGTCGCGGTTCGGCTTGGGATTGAGTTGATCCCAATAAAAGCAATGAACGCACTTCTCGTCACAACGCGTCGTCACGTAAAGAGTGACGAACGGCGGCGAGACACGGCGGCCAAAAGCGGTCTTGGCTTTGACGCGCAGCAGGTGCGGCAGGTAGGGTCGAGGCTTCACGGGCAACTGCCGACCAGGATAGCGCCCTACTCAAAGACGGCGTCGAGCATCGCCGCCAGTCTGACGCCCGCTTGCAACAGCCGTTCCTCAACCACCGGACCCGCTTCCCGCAAATAGTCACGGCCTAGCCCTCTGCCCCGCATGTTGTAGACGAGCGGCCGCAACGCCATCGATTCATCGACCCAGGTCAGCGGACCATCCTGACGCCATGCTTCGACCTCCTCCGGCGCTCGTGACTCCAGCGTCCGTATGAGACTGCTCGGGCTGAGGCGCAGCCGCGAAATCACTTCCGAATCCCAAACCCGATGCAGGTTCGAAGGCTCTCCGAACCAGCTAACGCGGAATTCGTTCCCGCCGCGGTCCGAGGCCCGGCCCACATGCAGCGGCTGGTGGAGGTCACCCACGAAGTGGGCAATGAACTTCAGGGCCGCCAGCTTGTCCTCGCGAGAAGAACCGCCGTAGCGCAACACGGCAACGAAACGTTCCAGAGCGCCTATCACATCGCCGTCGCGGCTGCGGCGTGCGCGGTCATAAGTCTGGCCGTCGGGAATGTTGACGTAGTGCCAAGGGGATGAGACTTGCCACCGGGACTCGGAACGAATCTCGTCGGCCCACAGAGACGCCTCGGCGAGAGATTCCTCTCCTAGCAGGTCACGAACCGCCTGCTGAGCCTTGGCGCCCATCCGCTGCTCGGCAATTTCACCGACGGCGCGATGCCCGATCGGCCCCCAGGAGAGGGCAGGCAAAGACGAAACGACCAAGGCGACGATGATCAAGAGCGAGCGCATCTACGGATCTAGGCGGTGTTTGGCAAGTATGGTTCCGTCCGGAAGGACGGCGACGGGAATGTCGGCGCCGTAAGCCTGCTTGAGTTTCGCGTCGCTGTCTATATTGACTTCACGCAACTGGTAGCCGCGCCTGAGCAATTCGCGCTTCATCTTTTCGCACAGACCGCATCGAGGCCGCGTATAGAGTGTCGCCTGAAGCATTCGTTCCGAGCATACCAGGCGAGTCGTTACAATCTGCTCAGGATCTCCTGTGCCATTGAACGGAACCGACTTAAAGTCGCTAGCCGTCCGCCGGAGGGAAGGTTGGGCTGCTCTGAAGGCCTTTTTCTTTCCCGGGGAAGCGGAGCGCGACGCCGGTTTCAAAGACGAGATACGCAGCCGCTCAATCCTGGGCCTCTATATTATCGCGGGCGTCACGGCGATTATGCCCGTGCTTGGATACATCCTGCACGTCGCGTCAAACCTATCCGAGCCGGGCCAAATCGGGTTCCCCGCCGCGCCGCTCTTGCTGCTCGGCCTTGGGGGCATCATGTTCAGCGCGACGCGCACGAGCTGGGGTTTGCGGAGCGCTCGCCCCCTGGCTTTCGTGGAAGGCCTCTTCGTGGCGACGATCTTGGTGTGGACAAACCTTCTGGGCTACCGCTCGCTGTCGCCCGATCCCGTATTAAGCGCCCTTATTGACGTAATTATCGTGCTCGTCGTCGCCCTAACCGCCATTCCGGCTCGCCCAATGCAAATGGCCGCCTTCGGCTGGGGGATTTCCTGGATCAACTTTTTTTCCGCTGTCGCGGCGCGTCAGCTGGGGTTGATTCCAGAGGCATCGCTTCGCTACTACGCGGCGTTCGACTTGATCGTCATTTTGTGCGTCGTGCTCGCCGGCTTCAATTACCAGCTGCTGTTTGGCAGCTACCTAGCGCATCTGGATCGTTTGTCTTCTCATTCGCGATTGCTCAATTCCGAAACGGCCTTATCTTTCTCGCGCTTGTCAGCCACGCTGAGCCACGAACTCAATTCCCCGCTCGGCGCTCTGGCTAGTTCCTTGGACTCGCTGAAAGCGCTTCGAACCAAAGAACAAACAGCCGCCGGGTTTGATCGGGAGCGTGCGAACCAAATCGCGGACGAACTTCTGGCCGGTGCCGGCAAGGCGGTCGAGAAACTGCGGGAGACGGCCGCCCGCATTGAACGATTCACCAACCTAGACCGTGCGGAATCATCACCCGTCGAAGTCGGCCGTATGCTGCGGGATATTGCCCAGATGGTGAGCCCCACCGGGGCAGGCTCGCAAATCGCTTTGACGTTGGACGAGCTACCGACACTCACGCTAAAACCGCAGCCGATTAGTTCAGTATTCTCGCGGCTTATGCAAAATGCCCTGCGCGCGAACGCGAACGGACAACCCGTCGAGGTTGACGCGCGGGTCCTCGACGGTCACGTTGTGATCTCAGTCAGAGACCACAGCAGCGGCCTTTCCAACCAGGAGTTGCGTGAACTCTTTGAGCCCGGATTCCGCGCAAAGGGCCGCCGGATCAGCGCCTCCAATTGGGGCTTGTTTACGGCAAGACAAATTGTCCGCGAACACGGCGGCGAGATCGCGGCGGAACGCGCTGAGGGCGGCGGTACAAGAGTAAGCGTCCGGCTTCCGCTGGACGCTCATCCACCCGCTGAAGAGCCCGGCTAATTGGAGGCGCCTAGGCCGTGGCTCTGGCCGCAGATCGGGCACGCCGACGGGTCTTCGGTGTTGTCGACGCGATGCTTGACGTGCGGCAAGCTTTGCAGAAACAGGAAAACCGAGGCCATATCCCGGTCGGTCATGTTGCGGTAGATGTGTACCGGCATGATTTTGTTCAAGCGGCGGGCGCCGGGGTCGCCGGTCGACAGGACCTTCTTGAACAATGCTTCGTCGTAGTACTCGATGCCGCTCGCGTCGAAGGTGATATTCGGCGAGACAACTTCGCCCCACGGACCTTTGAGTTCGAAACCGCCCCCGAATGCGAGTTCCATCCTCGGTTGGCCCATCTCGTTCATCGCCGTGTGGCAGCTCGCGCAATCAGCGAGCGACGACAGGTATTGGCCTCGTTCGACGCTGGGGCCTTCGCCCGCCGGGCCGCCAACTGGCCGCGAAATCGGCCAGGCCGGCGGCAGACCCGCCAGAACCGGCTCGGGAAACTCCCGCTCAGGCACTTTGTTGCTGACCGCGGGCTGGGAGCGCAAATAGGCGATCACGCCGGCTAGGTCTTCGTCGGACATCATGCTGAAATTGGGCATGACCGGGAATAGGCGGCGGCCGTCGAGGCCGATGCCTTCGCGGATAGCCTTGTCGAGCTGTTCGTCGGTCGCCCTGCCGATACCGGTCTCTTCGTCTGGCGTAATGTTGGGGGCGTAGAGTCTGCCAGGGATGCTCTCATCCGGGAAAAGAGCGCCGGCGCCCTGCCTACCGGCGAGTATCTTCGGCTCCTCGCCGCTCCAGTCATGTTCGGAGTGACAGTAAAAGCACATCGCCACTGCGTTCACGATGTAATGGCCACGGTCAACCGGGGTGGCCGCGGCGACGGGCGGCGCTTCCGGGACCGGCTCCGTTGAGCTGCAACCAAGAGCGAAAGAAAAAGCGAGACCGAGACTCGCGAGACCAAGTCGGCACTTAGTCGGATTCATCGTTTGAGATCCCGCCTCCTGCGGGGAAATACGGCCAGAAAACATCCGGCGGCAATCGTTTCCAGATTAAAACAAGTTGGCCTGCGTTTAGCGCAATAATGGAGCCCTTGACTATGTCTTCTCCACGACGCCCGTTACGCTCTCAAGACTGGTTTGGCCGCAAGGACAAGCTGGGTTTCATCCATCGTTCTTGGACCAAGGCGGAAGGGTTTCCGCAGTCCGCCTTCGACGGTAAGCCGGTCATCGGCATCTGCAACTCCTGGTCGGAACTCACCAGCTGCAATGCTCATCTGCGGCAAGTGGCCGAAGCGGTCAAGCGGGGCGTTTGGGAGGCCGGAGGCTTCCCCTTGGAGTTCCCGACGATTTCGCTCGGCGAACCCCTGATGCGTCCCACGACGATGATGTTCCGCAACCTGATGGCGATGGATGTGGAGGAGTCGATTCGCGCCAACCCGCTCGACGGCGTTGTCCTGCTATGCGGCTGCGACAAGACGACGCCGGCGCAGCTAATGGGCGCGGCGTCGGCGGATATTCCGGCTCTGGTCGTAACCGGCGGGCCGATGCTGCGCGGCATGTACAAGAACAAACCGATCGGCTCGGGCACGGATGTCTGGAAGTTCGACGGCGACCGGCGATCCGGCAAGATCTCCGTCGAGGAATTTTGCTCGATCGAATCTTGCATGTCGCGCTCCGCCGGGCACTGCATGACCATGGGGACGGCCTCCACGATGACGAGTCTCGCCGAGGCGTTGGGCATGACCTTGACGGGCTGCGCTGCCATCCCCGCTTCGGACTCGCGCCGTCAGGAAATCGCCCATCGGAGCGGCGTCCGCATCGTCGACATGGTCTGGGAAGACCTCAAGCCCTCGCGAATCATGACGGCTGAAGCGATGGAGAATGCGATCCGCGTCGATATGGCCATCGGCGGATCGACAAACGCCATCATTCACCTCAAGGCCATCGCCGGACGCTTGAACCTGGATTTCCCGCTGGAAAAATTTGACGAGATCGCACGAACCACGCCGGTCCTGGCCAACATTAGCCCTTCCGGCAAGTACCTGATGGAAGACTTCTACTACGCAGGCGGTCTGCCCGCGTTGATGAAGGAGATCCTCGATCTGCTGCATGGCGGAGCATTGACGGCGACCGGCAAGACGATGGCGGAGAACTTGGCGGACGCCGAGTGCTGCAACCATGAGGTGATCTTGCCGCGCGACAAGCCCTTGCAGCCGACCGGCGGTACGGTGATCCTGCGCGGCAACATCTGCCCGAACGGCGCCGTGCTCAAGACGAGTGCGGCGGACCCGAAACTCCTGCAGCACACGGGCCGCGCCGTGGTGTTCGAGAACCACACCGACTTGCTCGCGCGCGTCGACTCGCCGGACCTGGACATCGACGAGAACTGCGTGATGGTGTTGAAGAACGGCGGCCCGCACGGCGGCCCCGGCATGCCCGAACTGGGCAATCTTCCCGTTCCTGCCAAACTGCTCCAGCGCGGCATCACGGACATCTTGCGCATCTCAGACGCCCGCATGAGCGGCACCAGCTACGGCGCTTGCGTGTTGCACGTCTCGCCGGAGTCGGCCATCGGGGGCCCGCTCGCAGCGGTGCAAACCGGTGATCAGATCCGGCTCGATGTCGAAAATCGAACGCTCGATCTGCTGATCGACCCGCACGAGATGAATCGGCGTTTGCGCCTCTTCGAGCGGCCCGAAGCCGCCTATGAACGCGGTTGGGGCAAAATCTTCCTCGACAACGTGCTGCAGGCGGACGAGGGCTGCGACTTCGCGGTGCTGAAGGGCAAGGGATCCAAGACGGATCCTGCATTGCCGTTCTAAAGAGAGAACGGATCATGACTCCGCGGACTTCGTCCGATTGCGGCGCCGGCGCATTAGAGGAAGCCTGCCCCACGACCGGGTGGAAGGGCCGGCTCGCTCGCCAATTCGGCAAACCAGAAGGGCGAATGGGCCGGCTCGTCGGCCATGCGATGTCCGTCAGGAACGCGGCTCGCAGCAAATGGGTAGTGTCGCTGTTGGATATCGAAGCCGTCGACAGGGTTCTTGAGATCGGCTTCGGCTCGGGCCGGGACCTTCGGCGCGTAGCCTCGTTAGCGACGCAAGGCTTGACGGCTGGAGTCGATCATTCCCCTGAAATGGTCAAGATGGCCAGAGGGAAAAGCATCGGCGCCATCTTGTCGGGCCGCGCCGACATTCGCCTGGGTTCGGCCGATGCCATACCGTTCCCGGACGCCTGTTTTACCAAGGCGTTCTCGATCAATGCGATACAGTTTTGGCGCGATAGGAGAGTCGCGCTGCTGGAGGTCAGCCGCGTGCTGCGCCCCGGGGGACTTGTCGCCATAGCGCTGGAACCGCGAGGCGCGTCCAACCCGGAATTGGCGTTGGAAAACGGCCGCGTCATTGCCGCGGACATGGAGGCCGCCGGCTTTCACGAGGTGCGGCTGGAGTCGGCGGCTTTCGGCCGCGTGCCGACGATTTGCGCGATCGGCCTCAAGCGCGATCCCGAATGACTGTTAGCCGCTAGCGATCACTCTTGCGGAAAATGAGCGCGTATTGGTGCGGCAGGTGGTCGAACATCCGCTCAAATACCAAGCCGGCTGACTCAATCTCGGCCCGGAACTCATCGCGATCGGCGCGAATGTGAGTCTTCGCCCAATCCGGAGCGCGGCCTTCGCGCGAACGGGAACGATAG
>CAMPKL010000005.1 GCA_946887065.1 uncultured Bryobacterales bacterium | reverse complement strand
AGGTAATAGCGCCTGGGGCAGGCGGCGAATTGCGACACGCCGGTCACCGAGGCCTCTGAGTCAGCTTGGCCAAGCGCTCCGGCGCGGAGTTTAACCAACTGCGGCTGCATCTCGCCGGTCTGGCCTGGCGTGCCCGCCGGCTTTTCGGGCTCCTGGTCTGCGATAGTCGCAAGAAACTGGACACCTTGTTTCTCGATGACACGCACGCTCGGTTGATCCTTGGCCGGTTCGACCTTGAGTAGGCCCGAAATGTGTTTGACCCAGCCGCGCTTCTGCACCGTCTTGGTCCAGCCTGCGCTCAACACGAGGTGGTCTTCGGCCCGCGTCATGGCGACGTAAAAGAGCCGGGCGTCTTCGTCGTCTTTCGTCTTCTTCGCCGCTGGATGGAGCAGTTGGTACGGCGCATCGCCGGCCTTCTCCTTTTTTTCGTCGATATCCGACCAGCGAACGCCGATTCCGATCTCCCGCGAGTAAAGGACTGCGTCGGAGCCGATCTTGCCTTCGTTTTGGACAGAGCCCAACAAAACGACCGGGAACTCCAACCCTTTCGCCGCATGGACCGTCATCAGCCGCACCGCGTCGGTCGAATCTTCCGGCAGTGTCGCTTCGCCTTCGCCGGCCGTTGAGTTGGCCATTGCATCCAGGCGGCGCACCGCGCCGCGGAAGGACCCGGTCGACTCCATCGCGCGACCAGCCAAGCCGGCAAGCTTCTCGACATTCGCCGACCGCTGCAGCCCGCCGTCTTGCTTCAGCAGCCAGGCGTCGAATCCGGTACGCGCCGCGACTTCCGAGATCAGCACGTTCAGCGGCATCGATTCCCGACGACGACGCCAGACAGCGAACCTTTCTCGGAACCGCTCCAGCTTTGCCTTCTCCGTTTCCGGCAAGCCTTGCGGAGGCCGGGCGATTGCCGCGAACAGGTCCATGCCGTCAATCTTCAACGCCAGCAAGGTTGCGTCATCTACCCCGACCAAGGGCGACCGCAGCGTAGCGGCTAAGTGCACCTCGTCGCGAGGGTTATCCAACGCCCACAGCAACGACAAGACGTCCTTCACTTCCGCCGTCGCGAAGAAGCTTTTCCCGGCGTTGACCGCATAGGGGATGCCCGCCCATTGAAGCCCTGCTGAGAAATCATCGAGCAGCGCGTTGGTTCTCACCAGCACGGCGAAATCACGCCAGGTTGGCGACCGGCCGTCCTTGCCCAAGCGCAACGACGTTTTTAACTCCGCGATGCGTCGGGCCGCCCAACGGGCTTCCTGCTGCTGGTCGCCGCCGCGCGAAAACATCACTTCGACGGAGGGCTGCGTCTTGGGGCCAAATTCCCGCTCGGCGGTCAACTGCTGCTCAGTGACGCCGCCGGAACTCTTCGTTAACAGCCGGGCCGCGGTCAAGATCTCGGCGCGGCTGCGGAAATTGCCGGTCAGATCCACGACGTGTCCGGAAAGTTTCACGGCGTCATGGAAATCAGCGAAGACTTTCGGGTCGGCATTGCGGAAGGCGTAGATCGACTGATTCAGGTCGCCCACCGCGAACAGCGGCGCCTGGCAGTTCTTCTGCACCAGGCGCATCAACTCTGCCTGTACTGGGTTGGTGTCCTGGTTCTCATCCAACAGGATGTGTTTGTAAGGGAGATTCGTCGACGCTTTACCTTCGCGCAGCAGTTTCACTGCCCCCAGGGTGAGGTCGGAAAAGTCCATTAGCGCACGCCGTCTCTTGTCTTGTGTGAAGAGTTCAAGCGCTCGCGCCGCCGTGCGCGCCATCCAGTCTCGATAAATCTGATGACGGTCACCGTAACTGCCCGAGCGCGGATGATCGCCCCAACATCGAGCTGCTTCGATCATTCTTGCGACGTCGGTGGAAACGTCGAGACCGCCCCGCAGGTCTTTGCGGTCGAATGCACGCGCGAATCCAATCGCCGCTTCCGGTTCGGTCTCCCACATCCGGTCCAGCGCCGTCTCGACCCAGCCAAACAACTCGACTTGCGCGTCAATCGGCTCCAACTGCCCAAAATCGGGATCGAGGCCGGCTTCGATGGCATGCTCGCGCAGCAAGCCGGCGCAGAAAGCGTCAATGGTCGACACATGGGCGCGCTCGGCGCGCTCGGGCGTGATCTCCGCGGCCAGACGCTTCTTCATCTCCAGCGCTGCCTTGCGCGTGAAGGTCACCGCCAGGATTTCTTCGGGCGCAATACGCTTCTCGCGAACCAGCCAGGCCAAGCGCGAGACCAAGACGCGCGTTTTCCCGGAGCCCGGGCCGGCGATCACGCAGACGTCGCCCGCGCCAGCGTATTCGATGGCTTGTCGCTGCTGCGGCGTGAAGTCGCCTGCAAACATCAAAGCTCCACTCGGCAGACGCGGGAAAATGCGCAGAGCCGTTCGCAGAAACCCGGATCTTCGGGCTCGACTGCGATTACGCCTTCGCGAATTCGCTTTCCGGCCAGCGCGGCGGCTGCGACGCCGCTGGCCACGAGGCGTTCCCAATGCTCCGGATCGAGCGTTTCCACGCCCTTGGACACCGCCGCATCCGGGAAAACGCCTCGCTGTACCCAGCCGCCCGCGGTCGTTTCGTTTTTTAGACTGCAAAAAATCATTCCGGCGGGTTTCAAGCCCTTCTCTTCGACGAGGCCCTGTAGGTAGAGAAAGCCCTGCAAATGCGTTCCCTGCTGGTGGCCGGCGACCAACTTCTTGATGCGATCCGCGTTGGAGTGTTTGTAGTCGATGACCAAGGCCATGCCGCCGGCAACCGTGTCGTAGCGGTCGAGTTGCCCGCCGATGCGAATCTCGCCTTCTGCACTTTGCTCCATCAGGTAGCTGACTTTCTGCTCGAATTCTCCGTGCTGCGAACCGGGCAGAGGTTTGGATAAGTCCTCAGTCACGAACCTCTCCAAATCAGCCGCCAGCTTGTCCTCGATTACCGCCGTGCGGAATCCCGGCCGTAGGTGCAAGCTTTCCAGCGTTGCCGCGTAGACTTCCGCCAGGATCTCGCGGATCGGCCGCGACGAGTCCTTGCCCCACTCGGCCAGCACCGCATGTATGACCGTACCGCTGGCCCGTGCGTCCAGTCGCTCTTCAAGCGAGCCGGGGCGCTCGCGCAGCCGCAGCGTCCGTTCGGCAAAGAACTGGAACGGGCACTGCAGGAACCGGTCGATTCCGGAGGGCGAAAACACCAGATGCTTCGCACGCAGCGCTGCCAACGCCGAGGGCGATTCGAGTCGTTGCGGAAACGGCGTCGGACCCTGGGACGGGGCTTCGATCGGCCGCGTCGGCCTCGTCCTGAAATCGTCTTCCGCCTTGCCGCTCAAAAAGAACGAACGCAGCAACGGCGCACCCATACTGTCCGCTTCCGGATAGCTCAGCACCAACTCCTCACTGGCCCGGCTCTCGGCAATCTCAAACAACTGCCGTTCGTCGTCGGAGCGATCTTCGCGCGTACGCAAGACGACGCCGGCCTTGGCCATACGCTTGCGGTCCGATTCAGAGAAGAACAGGTCCTCGGCTGGGTCTTGCGGAAACTGACCCTCGACCATGCCGCAGACAAACACCATGGGCAACTCCCACTGCCGCGCCTCGAAGACCGGCAGCACATTGACCACGTCGCGGCGTTCATCGCCCGGCAGCAGAGTCGCCGTTTCCAGGGCGCGGCGGAACGCACTCGTGAACTTTGCAAAAGAACAATCGGCCTTGCCGCGGAAACGGAACAAGTCCGCTGCATCGTCAGCTGCTTGGGCCAGCCCCGCAACCGCTCGGCCCCAACTACGGAACTCCAACATCTCCGCGGCGGGCAAGCGGTCATTGGGGATTGTGTGCGCCAACAACGCCGCGCTCAGATTCTTTACTTCAGTTGCCCAGTCCTGCGGCGCGGCGCGGCGTTTCGGCCAGCCCGCCGTCTTGGCTAGCGGCTCTAGGGCATCCTGTACGACCTGAGGGGCGTCTTGGAGCAGAAACTCCATCCCTTCGCCTGGCAATCGCTCCTGCAAATCAAAATCCCAACGGTCGAACTGCCCGTCTTGGCTCAGACGAAACGCCGGTCGGCGCAAGGCGCTGAGTACCGCCGCTCCAGGAAGTCCCGCGCTGATCGCTTCGAGAATTTCGCCCACGAACGCGGCCGCGCCGTGGGAGGCCAACTCGCTCCCCGAGCGCATACGAAACGGAATGCCGAAGCGGGTGAACACCGCCTCGATCGCCGGCCTGTATACCTCCGGCGCCCGCGTCACCACGCCGATTTCACGCCAGGGCCGATTTGAAGCGAGAATGCGGCGGGCGATCTCCTCCACTTCCTGGTCCAGGGAAGGCGCGGCGAACACCGTTCGCACTGGCGCGGTTCGCGTCGTCCCAGGCAACTCCTCGCGGGGCCAATCGTAAAACTGCTTGGCCGCCCGCGCCGTGGCTGTGACGACCACCTCATGGCCGCGATTACGCAACGAGCAGATCAGGTCACGCTCGACCGGCGAGTAAGTCCAGAAACCATCGAAATAGATTTGCTCAACGCCGGCGACACCGGTCAAAGCTGCCTGCTCGGCGGCCAAGATGCGTCGTTGCGCGGCCGAGATGAGATTGTGCGTGTCGAGAAATCGTTGGTAGGTTTGGAAGACCGACGCCAATCCGCGCTGTTGCGGCGTACGCGCCAACTGCTCGGACTGTTTGGGCGTACACCTTGCCGCTTGCAACTCGGCGATGGCCGACTGCACCCGCCTGATCAGTCCAGGCGAACGGCTCAGTTCCCCGAAAACCGCTCCGCCGCCTTGGGCGACGGCTCCTTCGTGCAACCAGGATTCGATAGTGGCGGAAGGCTCGGTCGCCTCCGGCGTCAAACGCTCAATGAAGCGGCTGATCGGCAGGATGAGGCCGCCCGGAACCGCCAAGCCGAGCCGCGCCAACTGATGTGTCAGGTGGCGCGCCATGCTCGCTGTCGGCGTAACGAGCACAACCTGCCCGCCGCGCTTGGAGCGCAGCGCCTGTTCGACGCGTTGGAGAACGAAACGGGTCTTGCCGCTGCCTGGCTCGCCGACGACAATCATGAGAACTCAGAAACCCGCATCCTGACGGACACGGCGTGGGGAAGTCTGCAAGGGGTGATAGTCAAAAGAAAAGAAATTGACGCTTTCAGCACGACTTCGCCGGCTGCAACCGCCACATTCTTCCGTAGCGCTTGAGCCATGCGGCTCAGTCTAACGCAAGGGTCTAGCTGCGATAACGGTAGACGATGCGGCCCCGAGTCAAATCATACGGCGACAATTCGACGTTGACCCGGTCGCCGGTCAAAATCCGGATGCGGTGCTTGCGAAGCTTTCCGGCGATTTGGGCAAGTACAGTGTGCTTGTCCGCCAATTCCACGCTAAACGTGCCGCCCGGGTGCTTTTCGACGATCGTTCCTTCTACCTGTATGCCTTCTTCTTTCATATCCCTCTTGCGTTAGTTTCAATAGATGTTACGCCGCGTCCGATGGGGACTCAGTCAACTGAAGCGCCCTTCAACCAGGACGTAAACTTCGTCCCAGAGGTTATTCGCTTATTTGACTGCGGCTCGGTGCACGGCAATCTCCCCAGTTGGGGCATAACTGCCGCAGAATCAGTATCTCAGAGGTCATCAAGGTCTGGCAAGATTTCTCTGGGTCAACCGTCAGAGCGTCTCGATGAGGTGGCCGAGCTTTTCCTTCTTGGTTTTGAGGTAGGCCGCCGCCCGGTCGCTAGAAGTGGGTTCGCAGGGAACCCGCTCATCCACGGCCACGCCCGCCGCTTCGAGAGCGGCTACCTTAGCCGGATTGTTGGATAAAAAGCGAACTCGGCTAACGCCGAGATCCAACAAAACCGCCACGGCCAGGCTATAGTCACGTCCATCCGCGGCGAAACCTAGGGCTTCGTTGGCCTCGACCGTATCCGCTCCCTGGTCCTGCAATTCATATGCGCGGAGCTTGTTGAGGATGCCGATTCCCCTTCCTTCCTGGGGATCGTAAATGAGGATGCCGCGGCCTTCCTCGGAAATCAGCCGCAGCGCCATCTGAAGCTGGGGACCGCAGTCACAGCGCTGGCTGCCGAACACTTCGCCGGTCATGCATTGGGAATGCACTCGCACCAGGGGCGGCCGACCTCCGTCGGCCAAGTCCCCGAGTTTGAGAACGATTAGCTCTTGCGTGCGGCCGCCTTGCGTTCCGCGGTAGCCGAGGACGCGAAAGTCGCCATAGGCGCAGGGAAGGGACGCATCGGCGACGCGCTCAACACGAGCGTCTGAGGAGTTCTGGGACACGGCGGAAACCCGACTCGCCAATCAGCGAGTCTCGGATCGGCAAGATACTACTAACATTATAGGGATTCCGGTCCGCCTCCCAGATGGGCTCCGACAACACAATCCTGGTCAGTTTGCTTGTCAAGATCGCGGTTATCGCATCGATGGCGAGCTTGCTGTTGCGCTGGTCTTTTGCCAAACGCATGTTGCTTCGCGAGCGACGCGGCTGGAAGCAGCGAGTCGAACTAGGCCTCTTATTTGGGGTTGTGTTCTCGGCCGGGACCCTGGTGAGGATCCGGCTCAACTATGCCGCCGCCGACTTGGGGCTTGAGGGCGCGTTCGTCGCTGGTTTGGTCGGCGGTTACGTGACGGGCAGCATTACCGGGGCGCTGGTTGCCGCTCCTGCCCTTCTTCTCCGCGGCGAGTGGATTGCCCTGCCGCTGCTTGTCGGGGTGGGCGCCCTGGGCGGCCTCATGCGCGACGTGGCGCCCGGACCTGATGAAATTTGGCGGTTCTCGCCGTTTTTCCCGTTCACGATATCCCGTTGGGTCACGCGCATGCCCAGCAGCGAGAGCGCCTTCCAAATGGCCTTGCTGGTCTGCTGCATCGCTATCGAATTCTTGCGATCCAGCCTCGCGAGCCGATTCGGCGCCCGCGGTTGGCTCTTCTCGCTCTACATGCCCAGCGACGACATCAGCGCTCTGACGGTGGTTCTGGTTTATGTCGCGACGGTGATTTGCATTGGCGTAACAATCAAAGTTTGGGATCACACCAGAACCGAATGGAAGCTTGAAGAGCAGCAGCGGCTCCTGATGCAGGCTCGCCTGCGGAATCTTTCCAGCCAGATCAACCCGCATTTCCTTTTCAACACTCTCAACTCCGTCGCGTCCCTGATTCGCCTCAATCCAAACGTCGCTCGCGAGCTAGTGGTCAAGCTTTCCAGCATTCTGCGCAGGCTTCTTCGCCAGCAGGATGCCTTTACCCCCCTGCGGGACGAGATCCGCTTCATCGGCGATTATCTTGAGATCGAAAAGATCCGCTTCGGACAGAAACTGCAAGTACATGAAGAGTGGTCGCCCGAATCACTTAATGCTCTGGTGCCCAGCATGCTCCTCCAACCGCTGGTCGAGAATGCGATCAAGCACGGCTTTGGGCCCAAAGTCGACACTGGTTCTTTGTGGTTGCGCAGCGCGGTCAAGGGCGGCCGGCTGCAGATTGAGATCGAGGACGACGGCGTGGGCATTCCCGAAAAGGTGCTTCCCGTGGTCTTCGAGGCCGGCATCGGGATCAGCAATGTCCATGAAAGACTCGCGGTGCTGTTTGCGAATGATTTCCAGATGTCGATCGAGGGCCGTCAGGGCGGCGGCACCCGTGTTCGCGTGCAGTTCCCTCAACTCGACGCCACCGCTGACGCAGGGTCGCAACCCGTTGACCGCACTCATACCGAAACCACGCCCGCTAAATCGACGCGCTAGCCTTCAAGGCCTCTCGCCAGGTTCGAGTCGCTTCCTCTGGGGCGACTTGATTAAGGAACACGCCCGTCGCCCATTCGAAACCAGCGACTCGATTCAAACGGGGAAACAGTTCAATATGCCACCAATACTGGTCCTCGCCAAACGGCGCCGTATGGACCAATAGATGGTAGTCCGGCCGATGGAGCATTCCATCGAGCGCCCGCAAAAGTCGACCGAGTAGAGTCGCCGCTTCCTCCAGCAGCCCGTCGTCGCACTCCTCGAACCGCGACTCAGAAAGCTTCGGCATCACCCACAACGTGTACGAAAAACGGGATGCCTTGGGCGAAATCGCAGCCAATCGGCGGCTTGTTACGACCAGATGATCGAGGCTTTCCAATTCCTTTTGGACTTGCGCCCGATATCCGCCGTGCTGGAACACTCGCACCTGAGCTCGAACTCGTTTCGGCACAAATGGCAAGGCAATGAATTGAGAGTGTGGGTGTTCCAATGACGCCCCGGCGATGGGCCCCTGATTCTTGAAGATCAGCCCGTACTCCATTCGCTCATCCAGTCGAGCGTCGCGGAACCGGCCGCGCCAAGCGGACAACACAAGGAACAATTCTTGTTGGCTTAGATCGCCAAGGCGGGCCGTATGACGCGGGCTTTCAACGATGACCTCGTGGATACCAAAGACGCCGCCGCCTGAGGGCTCCCGAGGCGTGGCGGGATAGAGATTCGGAATAACTCGCAGCTGCCACCCTGGCGAATCCGATGCGCCGTCCTCTCGAACGGCGAATACCTCGGGAGGAGTTTGCGCCTCGTGTCCGGGACAGAAAGGACATCGGGCCAGCCGCTCTTCAGACGTGGATCGGAAATCGTATGGCCGCGCCGCTCTCCCCGGCGAGACCAGGATCCCGTCGCCGCAAAGGCCCTTAACAAACCTAGCCAATACCGCGCCTCTCCATTGCTGATCGAGCGGTGAATGCAGCGCGATACAGTTCGACTTCGGGCGGCTCACCAAGCAACACGCTGACGATATCGAAGCGCAACAATTCCGGGTCGACTTCCGCCCTGCGGGCATAGTCATATGCGGCTGAGATCAAGCGCCTCTGCTTGTCGCGGTCGACGCGCATCTCGGGCCTGCCGAAATCCTCGTTGCGCCGCGTCTTCACTTCCACACAAGCCAGCCATTCGCCGTCCCAACCCAGCAAATCGATTTCTCCCTTGCCGGAACGTGATCGATAATTTCGAGCGCTGACCCGAAATCCCTCATCGCAAAGCAACTCGTAGGCGAGGTCTTCGCCGCGCTGGCCATCACGCAAATGCTCCGGCAGGCCTCGGCTCGCGAATTCATGCAGCCGCCGCTTCAGTGCACGGATCACGCGGCGTAAACCTCCGTCAACAAGCGCTGGATCTCTCTTCCGTCTTCCCCTGTGACTCCCGGCGCCCGATCTTCCTGAATTGCTTTCACGAAGTCTTCCACCAAGGGTTGGTGAAGATTGGCGTGGGGCGGCAGCGTTTCCACGCTGGTTCCCTCAGCCGAAACGACACGCAACTCGCCGCTGTTCAACACGCCGATGTGCAAAGAGCCCTCGCTCAGATAAATGTCCACGACGTCGCGAGGTTCTCTCGCCGCATGGGAAATTAACAGTTCGGCTCTTACGCCCCGCTTGTGCCGCAGGCTAGCTCCCGCCGAGTCCTCAACTTCTCGCTCGGGGAACAACAACTTATCGCTCCAGGCCGTTACGCTTTCGACTTCGCCGAATAGGCTCACCAGCATCTCTAACCGATGGGATCCGAAATCCATCATCGGTCCGCCGCCGGCCTCGGCCCTCACAAGCCTCCACGGCGTCGGCTGGCCCGGCACGGTATCGAAGCGCTCAAATGCCTGAAGGCTCGCTATGAGCGGCACGCCCAGCCTTCCCGACTCAATGAGTTCCTTCACCCGGACCAGGACCGGGTAGAACCGCCGGTAGTAAGCCACGCCCAACTTAACGCCGTTCGCCTGAGCCGAAGCAATCATCCGATCGCACGATGTCACATCCATCGCCATCGGCTTCTCGCAGAGCACGTGCTTGCCCGCTTCCGCGGCGGCAATCGCCTGCTCCGCGTGCGGAGCGAGCGGGGTCGCCACATAAACGGCGTCGACCTCGGGGTCGGTGACCAAATCCCGCCAGTCAGCATGAACGCGCGCAGCGCCGAACTCGTTGGCGAATGCCCGCGCCAACTCCGGCCGCTTACGGCTGACAGCAGTTAAGGTGCTTCCCGGAGCGTCTCGCAGCGCAGGCGCGGCTCGTTTTCTGGAAATATCGCCGCAGCCGATCAGGCCCCACCGCAAGTCCGCCATCGCGGACCATCTTAGCGCAGCGGTTCGCTACGAAACGGTTCGTTTCAGCTGCCCGCAGGCAGCGAAGATGTCTTGGCCGCGGGGCCGGCGGATGAAGCAGGGATGTCCTCTCTGAATAATGGCCCGGAAGGCCTGTACGCGCTCCTCGTCCGGGGCTTCGAACGGAATTCCCGGTCCTGGATTGAGGGCGATCAGGTTCACCTTGGCCTTGATCTTGCCCAGCAGCCGGGTTACGCGACGAGCATCTTCATCCGAGTCGTTGACCCCTCCCAGGAGTACGTACTCGAACGTCAATCGCTCCCAGGGGCGCAGCGGGAAACGCTCACAGGCCGCGATCAGCTGTGCGAGCGTGTGCTTCTTCGTAATCGGCATCAGCGCTTCTCGCGATTCCTGAGTGGAAGCGTTGAGCGAAATGGCCAACCGCGGCCGCTGGTGCAACTGAGCGAACTCGTCGATCTTGGGAATAATGCCCGACGTTGAGACAGTTATGCGCCGCAGTGGAATGGCTAGCCCCTCGGGGTCGGCCATCAACCGGATTGCGCTTGCCGCGGCCTGAAGGTTCAGTAACGGCTCACCCATGCCCATCATCACGATGTTGAGCGGTCGCGTCCGCGGTTCCAACTGGTGGGCGCGGCACAAATGCAGTACCTGGCCGACAATTTCACCCGCAGTCAAGTTTCGCTCGATGCCCATCAGCGCGGTCAAGCAGAACTTACAGTCCACCGGGCATCCGACTTGAGACGAGATGCACAGCGTGTCGCGGTCCCGTTCGGGGATGAATACGGCCTCGACGGTCTTGCCGTCCGCCAGCCGCAGCAAGTACCGCACCGTCCCGTCTTTCGAAGTAAACCGCTCCGATTGCTCCGGCAGACCGGTATCGAACTCCCGCGCTAAACGGGCACGAAGGCCGGAGGGTAAAACGGAAACGGATTCTAAAGCCTCAATCCTCTGACGGTAGAGGGCGTGATAGAGCTGGCGGGCGCGAAAAGACTGCGCACCGGCCGATGCCAATAAAGCCGTTAAATCGCCGAGTTCCTTTCCTACCAGCGCCTCGCTCACAAGCCCATTTTACCGGATGGGTGGTCCGCTTCTCGGGAATGCTAGAGTGAAATCGACCCCGCACGCGTGACTCCAAACGCAACACCTGCTCCGCTCGCCAAGACGGTGCTTGATAACGGAACTTGCATCGTCACCGAAGCGATGGAACACGTCCGTTCGGTTGCTGTAGGCGTTTGGCTGGATTGCGGCTCTCGCCACGAGTCGCCCCTCGAGGGGGGCATCAGCCATTTCACTGAGCACATGGTGTTCAAGGGCTCAGAGAATCGCTCCGCCGAGGACATCGCATTCGCGATCGACGGCATCGGCGGTCACCTAGACGCCTTCACCACCAAGGAGTCCCTCGCTTTTACCGCCAAGGTTTTAGATGAGCACGTCCCGACGGCAATCGACGTCATCGGCGACATGGTTTTGAACCCCGTCTTCGATGCCAGTGAACTCGAAAAAGAAAAGGGCGTGGTGCTCGAAGAGCTGAAGATGGACGAGGACAGCCCGGACTATCTGATTCAGGACATCTTTTCGTCCTCATTTTGGAGCGGCCAAGCTCTCGGGCGTCCGATCATAGGAACCAAAACCCTTATCGAAGGATTTAGCCGCGGCGCCCTGCAGCAGTTTCATCAGCGCCTCTTTCGCCCGGACCGAATTCTCATTACCGCCGCGGGAAGCCTGCGGCATGATGAGTTTGTCGAGCAGGTTGAACGTCTGTTCGGAGGTCTAACGGGCCGATCGCAGATGCCGGCCAGCGAGCCGCCTCACGCCACTCCCGACATCGTTCTTCACGACAAGCCGTCCCTAGAACAAGCCCACATCTGCATCGGGGTCCCCGCCCATGCCATGGCCGCGCCGGAACGCTTCGTGGGGTACATTCTCAGCACGATTCTTGGCGGCGGCGTCAGCTCACGCCTGTTCCTTAAGGTTCGCGAGCAAGCAGGCTTAGCGTACGCCGTCTATTCAGACCAGAGCCTTTACGCCGATACCGGCTGTATGACCGTCTACGCCGGGACTTCGATTGACGCGACTCCCGAAGTTGTCGGCTTGGTCATGGCGGAGTTTCGCGACTTGAAGCGCAACGCCGTTTCGCCTGAAGAGCTTCGCCGGGCCAAGGACCACCTAAAGGGCAGCCTGACCCTGAGCCTGGAGTCCACCTCAAGCCGCATGTCCAACCTTGCCCGGCAAGAGCAGTACTTCCGCAAATGGATCTCGCTAGAAGAAGTCCACGAAGGCATCGAGGCGGTTACAGCCGAGGAAGTTCAGACCCTCGCCAACATCTGGTTCCAACAAGACTTGATCGCCCTCACGGTCTTAGGCAGCCTAAACGGCCTACGGATTGAACGCGACGATTTGGCCTGCTAGAACAGCAACTTGATTCCGAACTGAATTTCCCGGCCGTTGCGCGCCGACGCGAGTTGCCCGAATCCCGGAGTACCGAAAAAGATGTTCAGGCCGTGGAAATTCGGCGTGTTCAGCGCATTGAAGAATTCAGCCCGGAACTGCAGGGTCGTCGAATCGCCCAGCGAAGTGTCCTTTACCGCCGACAGGTCGAGGTTATACAGCGGCGGCCCTTGAACGATATTTCGTCCCGCATCCCCGAACGTCCCGTATGCAGGGAGGGCGAACGCCGCGGGGTTAATCCACTGGCTGGGATCCGGGTTCGCTAGCCTCGGGTCGCCGATCACGTTGGGCCGATCGCCGTTACCGAATCCAAAAATCGAGCGGCCGGTGTTGGAGTTATCGAGCTCGCTCGGGAGCATGACCGAATAAGGCTGTCCCGACTGCAGCGTGACGATGCTGTTTATCTTCCAACCGGAGATCAAATGACCGCCCGCTCCCGCCGCATCTTGGCCCCAGCGCCGACCTTTGCCGAAAGGCAAATCATAGGTGAAGCTGCCGACGAAACGGTGCGGCGTATCAAAGCTTGACCGGGCGCGTTCCGCGCTCGGGTTGCGGCTGTCTTGCGGGAAGTTGGGATCCCCGGCCGAGGAGAAAAAGTTGGACGCGTTGTCGATTGACCGAGACCAGGTGTAGCTAAACAGGCCCGTCAGCCCCGAAGTCATCTGGGACTGCAGTTGCAACTGCAGCCCGTGATAGGTTGAGTCCGAGGCCGATTCGATCTGGTTGATGTCCGCGAAGAACGGCAGCGGCCGCAGGTTCGGCTGAGCCAGTCCCGGGGCCGGCTGATTGATGTCTCTCGCGCCGAGCAGGTTTACGCCGCGGGTTCCGTTGTAGGCCGCCGAGACGATTAACCCCGCGGCCACTTCCCGTTGCAGAGAAAAGTTCCACTGCTGGGCGTAGCTTGTGCTCAGATTGCGGTCATAGGTTGTCGCGCTGGGCGGTACTGGAGCCGCTCCTCCGGCGGGCCACGGATCGTGAATCTGAATCACGCCCTGTGGGCTGGGGAAGAACAACTGGAAGCTGAAGAACGGCGGATTGAAATAAATGCCCTGCCCGCTAGCAAGCGAGCTGGAGTTGTAGTGGATGCCGTATCCGGTGCGCACCACCGTCCTGCGCGAACTCCCTGGGCTCCAAGCCAATCCGATGCGTGGCGCGAAGTTATTCTTGTCCGGTTCGTAGCCGCCCCGAGGGATGCCGTTTTGGCCCAACTGAACGAACTGTTGCGTTGCCGTGTCGAAGATCGCGGCATTATCGAACGCATCGTAGGCCGGTTGCCCGTACTCATAGCGCAAGCCCATCGTCAGCGTGAAGTTGCCGCGCACGCGCCAGCTGTCTTGCACGAATAGATTCGTCGCCCACGTACGCTGATTCTGATCGTTGTCGCCCATTCCGCCGCCCGTGAAGCTTGGCAGCCCGAGCAACAGATCCGCCAGCGCATTCTGACTAAATGCGAAGTTCGTGAATCCCATTTGCCCCCGTGACAACACGTGCCTGAAGGCGTCGCCGCGAATCCAGCGCTGCTCGAATCCGAATTGCAGCTGATGATTGCCTACGGCGCCGTTCACCGTATCCGAAGCCTGGAACGACTCGATCTTCGAATCCTGCGGGTTGTTGTACTCGTCGCCTAAAGAAGAGAACCCCGTCACTTCGATGAACGTCAACCCCAAGTCTTCGCTCCGCGTGGCGAAGTCCGGCAAGCCGACCAGACTGTTCAAACTGCTCCCGCTGTTCTGCGGAAAAGTCCGGTTTTTGACTCGGTTGTAGCCCAAACGCGCTTCGTTGAACCAGCGTACGCCGACGCCTTGCGTATGAGACAGCATCGCATTCTGCCCGCGCTCGTCGATATCGTTTCCATAGCCGGGCAAGGATGAGAAACTCGCTGCGGCATAAGGATCGAAGCGTGTGCGGTCTGAAAAGCTGTACCGTCCGGCGAGCAACCCGTTGCCGCCTAGGCGATGATCGAGTCGCACATCGAACTTGTCGTGATCATCCGAGCCGGTCGGCGAGGCGACGTAATTCTGTCCCGCCACGGCGCGGTTCGGAAGCGGATACAAAGACGCGACGCCTTGTCCGACCGGATGTAAAAACGGCAACTGCGCATTCGGGAAGGGCATTTGCGTTTGAAGATTGATCGGCGCGGGCAGACTGCTGTTTGAGAAATCTCCGTTGCGTTCCGCCAACGTGGGTACGTTCGTCGTCCGCGTGACGGCGCGGCTCTCGCGCAGTCCTTCGTAGTCAGCGAAAACAAAGGTCGTGTTGCGGCGAATCGGCCCGCCTATTGAACCGCCGAACTGGTTGCGTCGCAGCTTCGGTTGACCTTGATCGGCTGGAGCGAAGAAATTGCGCGCATCCAGGACATCGTTCCGCAGGAACTCATAGGCCGAACCATGCCAGTCGTTGCCGCCCCGTTTCAGTTCGACCGCGACCTGCGCGCCCGCATTGCGTCCCAAGCCCGCCTGGCTGTTTGATGTTTCCACGCGAAACTCTCGTACGGCATCGACGGGAGGAGTAAACGTGAAGCTATTGAGCACCGGATCGACAGCGTACACCCCGTCGTATACAAAGGAATTGAAGCTCTCCCGCATGCCCGCCGCCTGGAAAGCGAAGCGGCCGCGTTCCGAACCGGCCGAACCGGCCGCCGCCGGCGACGTGCCGGCCGCGAGCAGCGACAGTTCCAAGAAGTTGCGGCCATTGAGGGGCAGGTCAGCGATGAAGTCATTCGAGATCACCGTGCCTAGCGCCGCCGATTGGGTTTCAACCGAGGTTCCCTCCGCTTCCACGACGATTGTTTCGTCCGGCGCTCCTACAACGAGTTCAAAGTCGCTCACGACTTCGTGGCCTACCTGTACCGTTAGGCCTTCGCGAAGCACGCCTCGAAAACCCTCGGCCTTCGCGCTGACCCGGTAGACTCCGGCCGACAGGTCCGGTAAAAGATAAGCGCCGCTGCGATTCGTGCGGACATTCCACTCGATGCCGGAGGCTTCTTCCACAACCGTGATCGCCGCCTGAGGAACCGGCGCTCCCGAAGCATCGGTCACTCGCCCGCCGATCGAGCCCTCGACGCTCTGCGCCAGACCAACCGATGCAGCGAAAAGGAATAGTAGGAGGAATTGCGCCAATGCGCAGCGAGAAATGAACTTCATGAGGGTAGAGCCGCCGGGGCTAAAGAGATAAAGGCCAAGTCCGAGTCGCGAAGGTTACCCCCAGAGGAGGCTCCTCGGCGCAGCACTCAACCGCAGCCCTAATTCTGCCGGATACCGCCCCCACGGGACAAGCTGGACGGACTATTTGACTGGGCGAATCGATAACACGCGCAGTCGCCCTTCGAGGGCATCCAACAGCTCCGCCTCGACCACAACTGGGCCCAGCGCACCGCTCGTATCGCCTTCAAGCGGATAGGCTTGGCCGGCCGCTTGGCCCTGAAGCTCCAGCTTCCGCTGGCCGTCTTCGACCATCACCACGCCTTTGGCCACGACCTTGGTTTCAAGCACCTTGGCGGCGCCCTGCTCAATGCGCGACATGAGCGGCGCGAGCCGGACGCGATTGTCCGCCTCCAGTTTCAACTGGATGACGCCCTTGTCCAGGTCGAGCGTGACCGTCTCCACGCCGTGCACCCGCTGCATCCGTGCTTCCAGGGACTCGGCGCAAGACACACATCCGCCGTCATCGAAGCGCACACGGAATTCCAGGAACTGAGCCGAAGCCGCTGTCGCCCAAAGCAGAAGCAATGTCGCCAACCGAAACACGCGCTACCACTCCGTCCGCTTTTGCCTTTCCGTCATCGGACGCACTTCCATGCAGCCCATACCTGTCGGCAAAATCTTCCCCGGGTTTAGACGCCGATCCGGATTGAAGACGCGAATCAACCGGTCCATCATCTCCAGCGACTCCTGCTTAAACATTCGCGGCATCAGTTCATTCTTTTCCATGCCGACGCCGTGCTCGCCCGTGATCGCTCCGCCCGCGTCAATGCAATAGGTCAGGATCTCGGCGCCCGCCTGCTTGGTCCGTTCGAGCTCCTCCGGGACGTGCTTATTAAAAAGAATGATCGGATGCATATTGCCGTCGCCGGCGTGGAAAATGTTGGAGATCTTCAGATCGTACTTGTCGGCGACGCTGTAGATGAACTTGAGCGTATCGGCGATGCGCGTTCGCGGTACGACGCCATCCTGCACGTAGTAGGTCGGACTCACCCGGCCCACGGCTCCAAACGCATTCTTGCGGCCTTTCCACAACGCTGCCCGCTCGGCCTCGGACTTCGCCACGCGCACTTCGCGCGCGCCGTTCTCTTCGCACACGGCGACAACCTGCGTCAGCTGCTCTTCCACGGCTTCGGTCAGTCCTTCCAGTTCAATCAGCAAGACTGCCCCGGCGTCGAGGGGGTATCCGGCGTGGCTTGCTTCCTCCACCATGCGCAGCATCACGCCGTCCAACATCTCGACAGCCGCTGGAATGATCGCCTTGGAGGTCAGGCCGGCGACGGTGTCGGCGGCCGCCTGCGGCGTCTCATAGATCGCCAAAAGAGTCTTCACTTTCTCCGGCGCACGCATCAGTCTAACGATGACCTTGGTAACCAAGACCATCGTCCCTTCCGAGCCGGTCAACAGCCCGCGCAGATCGTAACCCGGCAGGTCGCTCTCCTTGCCGCCGATCTCGATGACGGAACCGTCGGGCAACACCGCTTCAATGCCCAACACGTGGTTGGTCGTCACGCCGTAAGCCAGCGTGTGCGGGCCGCCGGCGTTTTCGGCGACATTGCCGCCAATCGTGCAAGCCTTCTGGCTCGACGGGTCGGGCGCGTAATAGTACCCGCCGCCCTGAACCGCCAACGTGATATCGAGATTCACCACGCCCGGCTGCACCGTTGCGCACTCGTTCTCGTAGTCGATCTCCAAGATTTTGTTCATCCGGGCAAAAGCGATCATCAAACCGCCTTCGATTGGAATCACGCCGCCCGACAATCCCGTGCCCGCGCCGCGACCCACAAGCGGCAAATGATGTTCGGCGGCAACCTTCACCAATCGCGCGACTTCTTCGGTCGAACGCGGAAAGACGACGCAGTCGGGCGCATGCGTATCGACCGAGCCGTCGTACTCATACAGCGTGAGATCTTGCGGACGGTCCAGCAGGCCGGTCTCGCCCACAATGGACCGCAGTTGTTCTCTTACGTCGGAGCTAATCATCGGTCGTCGTCGTCGCCGTCTTCTTCGTCGTCATCGTCCGAGTAGTCCTCGGATTCCTCGTCCACCCACTCTTCGGAATCTTCGCCGTCTTCGTCCTCGTCCCAGCCCGTCTCGAGCGCTTCCTCAATCAATTCCCTGGCTTCATCCGCTTCATCCGGCAGGACCCGCACTTCAACGCCGCCCGTCGGCAACTCCTGAACGTTCTCCCGCACAATCACGGATTGCAGGCCGGCAGATTCCAGCAAACTGTGGATCGTGTCCGCTTCAGACTCCGCATCATGCGCGTTCGACGAAAAAACCGTTACGAGCTCACCTTCTGGATGTTCTGCTGACATCTCTTCTCCTTCGCCCAACTGGGCCTGTTCAATCAGACTCAGAGCCTCTGCTCGCTGCGACTCGACAACCAAGAGCGAGATCCCGCCCTCGTGCTGAAATGTCGGCGGGGTCCAGCGGATCACGCTGTCAATTCCAGCCGAGGAGAGCAGCGTCTTCAGTACTTCCGCTTCGGGATTGGACTCCAATCCCTTCCCGTAGAATATCGACGCTAACTCTTCGTTTCTCACGGGCAGTCCCGAGTATAACGAGCCCGACGACCGCCTGGCTCAAGCCCGATCCCACCCTTCCTTGATCGGGCGTCCGTCCGGCGGTGACCAACGATCCCTCACCCAGTCCATGGCTGCCTCACTTGTCGCAAAGGCTCCCTCCAACTGCGCCGCCTCTGCCGCCTCGATGATCTTCGAAAACGATGGTCCTGGATGGAAGCCCTTCTCAATCAATGACTTGCCTGTAACCAGCGGCGCCGGCCGAAGGCCCTCCTCCCCCAGTTCCTCCAGAGTCTCGCGGGCGAACTCGTAATTCTCTAGTTTGCCGTGGCTCGCCGTGCAGTCCAGCCGATGCAACTCCAGGTGTTCCCCGAAATCCGGTTGTCGTAGGAACATCTTCAACCGACTCGGACGCATTCGCTGCAAGTGCATGAACTTCATGTGATTCGAGATCAGCGCCATGATCTGTTCCGTCTCGGCGTTGGAGAAGCGCAACCGTCGGCAGATTCTTCTCCCAATCTTGACTCCCTCCTCAACATGCCCGTGGAAACGGATGCGATCCGGCCCCCGCTTGAAGGTTGCCGGCTTGCCGATGTCGTGCAGTAAGGCCCCCATGGCTAGAGTCACCGACGCGTCGGGCGGCAAGTTCTCCAGCAGCAAGAGCGTGTGCGTCCAGACATCGCCCTCGGGGTGATGCTCGGGCGATTGCTCGACGCCCTTTAGCGCGGCGACCTCGGGCAGGATCTCCGCCAAAAGACCGGTCTCATCGAGCAACTCCAGGCCACGCCGCGCTCCGCCCTCGGTCAGAATGCGCGTTAGCTCGTCTCTTACGCGTTCTGCCGCAATGCGCTGAATCGCGGGGGCCGACTTTTGGATTGCAGCCAGCGTGCCCGCCTCAATGTCAAACCCTAAGCGTGCGGCAAAACGCACCGCCCGCAACATCCGCAAGTGGTCTTCCTCAAACCTCTCAAGAGGATTGCCGATGGCCCGCACCAGGCGGTTGGCAATGTCTTCCTGCCCGCCGACCAGGTCCAGCACCTTGTCCTTGATCGGGTCATACAGCAGACCGTTAATCGTGAAATCCCTACGCTGAACATCTTCCTCAACCGAAGAAGTGAACGCCACTCGCTCCGGCCGCCGCCCGTCGTGATAGTCGAAATCCTTGCGAAAAGTCGCCACCTCGACCGCGGCGCCGTCGCCGTGAACCAAAACAACGCCGAATGCCGCACCGACTTCCTCGGACTTTTGAAATAGCGAGCGCACCTTCGCCGCCGGCGCTGAAGTGGCTACGTCCCAATCCTGGACTTCGCGCCCCAGAAGACGGTCGCGCACGCAGCCGCCCACGAAATACGCGGCTTCGCCCTCGGACTGCAGCGTCTCGACGATTCGCCGCGCCAGCTGTTCCTCAGCCTTCATCCTTCGTCTTGCCTGGCAGCCCCGCAGGATTCTCATGGACGCGCTCACGCCGCCCGTGTTTCATCGCCGCGGCCAGGCCTACCGCGGACTCGCCGAAGCGATCCCGCAGTTTGTCGGTGGCCGCCAACAACTCGCCCCACTTCTTGCGCATGTCCTCGTCCAGCAACCCGAGTTGCCCTGCCGGGTCCGTAAGCGAACCCGCCTGCACGCCCAAAAGGCGCACCTTCCGGCCCGACCAGTTGTCGCGGAACAGCTTTCGGACCGTCTCCAGAATCACGTTGTCCAACTGCGTCGCCTCATCCAGCGTCTTAGCGCGAGTGAACGTGGTGAAATCCGAGTAGCGCAACTTGATTTGGATGGTCCGCGACCACAAACCATGCTCGCGAAGCCGCCGCGCCACCAACTGCACCAGCTTTGCCAGCGTGGCGTCGATCAACACCGCGTCGGTCGTGTCGTCGCCGAATGTCGTCTCGTGGCTAATCGACTTCGGCATCTCGCGCGAGCCGACCTCGTGGTCAAACCAGCCGCCGCCGTCCTCGCCGCGCGCCTTCGCCGCCAACGCGGAGCCCCATTTGCCGAAACGCCCCAGCGCCTTGCCGTCGAGGCCCTGCAACTGCCCGATGCGCCGGATGCCCATCTGGGCCAACTGTTCCTGCATCACCTTGCCGACGCCTGGGATGCGACCGACCTCGAGCGGGGCCAGAAAAGCCGCCTCCGAGCCCGCCTCAACCAACAGCACGCCGTTGGGTTTTGCCAAATCCGTGCACATCTTCGCCACGAGCCGCGACGTCCCTATGCCGATCGAACAGGGCTGTGCCGTCTCCGCCCTCACCGCTTCGTGCAAGCGGTGCGCCGCCGCCAGGGGTCTGCCCAGCAGCCGCTCCGTGCCCGTCATATCCAAGTAGGCTTCGTCGATGGAGACCTGCTCGATCCTCGGCGAGAACCGGCGCATCACGTCGTGCACCTTCTGGGAGTACTCGCGATACAAGTGGGGGCTGCCCTCCACGAAAATCGCCTGCGGACACAGCTGGTAAGCCGTCCGCAACGGCAACGCGGAATGCACGCCAAACTTGCGCGCGGCATACGACGCCGCCGACACCACGCCGCGCTCCGGACCCTTACCGCCCACGACAACCGGCTTGCCCTTCAGCGAAGGATCACGCAGCTCTTCGACCGAAACGAAGAACGCATCCATGTCCAAATGGAAAATCGTCCGCACCCGACGTTATTGTCGCGCTCAATACCAATACGGCGTCTTGGCCGCCCATTCGCTGCGCGGATACTGCCGGTGCAGCAGCTGAAACGCCCGGCGAGAGTAGTTGCTCGTGGCGTCGTCCCTACAGCCATAGCGAGTCGCGCGCGCCACAGTGAGGTGTAGGGCCTCGGGCAAGCGAGGATCGTTCGGGTGGATTCGCGCCCAATCCAAGACTATTTCTGCGAAATAGTTCGGGGCCGTTGGGATCTGTTCCAGACGCGCCTGTTCCTCCAATGCTTGAGCCTCTTCGGCGTCCGTCAAGAACTCGGGGTAACCCGATTCAGGCGGTACGTCACTCATGACC
>CAMPKL010000004.1 GCA_946887065.1 uncultured Bryobacterales bacterium | reverse complement strand
CCCCAACCACGTGCTGCCGACCGGAGGAACGGCAGCGCTGCGAGGCGGCCTCTCGATCCTCGACTACGTCAAAATCATCTCCGTTCAGGAATTAACGCCGGCCGGACTGCGCCGCCTGGCCCCCTCGATTACCCGGCTAGCACGCGCCGAAGGCCTAGAAGCCCACGCCCGGTCCGTGGAGGTGCGTCTCAATGACTAAGCCGGCAGCGCCCCAAGTGCGTCAAGCGATTGCCGCCATGCAGCCTTACTCGCCGCCCACCTCCGGGCGCGGCGGAATGCTGCGCCTCGACTTTAACGAAAACACCGTCGGCTGCTCGCCGCGCGTGGTCGAAAAACTGCGTCAGGCCGCATCGGCGGACTTCCTGACCGTCTATCCCGAGTACGAGAGCTCACGCGGCGAGATGGCCGCGTTCTTCGGCGTGGGCGCGGATGAATTGACATTCTCCGACGGCACAGACGAGGGCATACACGTCGTGCTGCAAACCTTCGTGAATCCCGGCGACGAAGTACTCATCCCCGCGCCGGCGTTTCCGATGTTCAAGTTCTACGCCCAAGTGGCCGACGCCAAGCCCGTCCTCGTGCCGTATCCCGAGGCCGACCTGACGTTTCCGCTGGATGCTTTGCTGGGCGCAATATCGCCGCGCACCGGCGCGATTATCATCGCCAACCCAAATAATCCAACCGGCACGGCGATCGACCTTGCGACTATCGAGCGAATTTTGCAGCAAGCACCGGGCGCAGCGGTTCTCATCGACGAGGCCTACTTTGAGTTCTACGGAGTGACCGCGCTCAAGCTGCTGGCAAGCTATCCGAATCTCTTCGTCAGCCGCACCTTCTCGAAGACATACGGCCTGGCGGGTCTGCGCGTCGGTTGCGTTTTCTCCCAGGCCCAAAACATGGCCGCGATGCGCAAGGGCCAGTCGCCCTACAGCGTCACTTCCCTAGGCATCGTCTGCGCGCTCGAAGCCGTCCAAGACCAGGATTACCTCAACGCCTACGTCCGCGAGGTGCTCGAAGCGCGCAGCCAACTATACGCCGCTCTTGACCGTCTAGGAATCCAGTCCTTCCCTTCCGAAGCGAACTTCATCCTGACGCGTTACAAACACGACGAGACCGCCCAGCGCGTCTATACCGAACTCAAGGCGCGCGGCATCCTCGTCCGGCCGCGCGGCAAAGAAGTCGCCCGCACGGTGCGTTTCACCGTAGGCAACCTGGAGCAGACCGGCCGCCTCATCACCGCTCTGGAGGAGATCCTCTAACCATGCCGCGCAAATCCGCCGTCGAGCGAATCACCAAAGAGACCCAGATTCGCGGCTCGCTCACGATCGAAGGCAAGGGCCGCTACGAGATCTCCACCGGCATCCGCTTTTTCGATCACATGCTCGAACTGTTCGCCAAACACGGCGGGTTCGATCTCAAGATCGAGGCGACCGGCGACCTCGACGTCGACCAGCACCACACCGTCGAAGACGTCGGCATCGCCCTCGGACAACTCTTCGCCCAAGCTCTCGGCGACCGCAAAGGCATCAACCGCGCCGGCTACTTCGTCATGCCCATGGATGAGACTCTCGCCGTCGTCGCCGTCGACCTCAGCGGACGCCCCGCGCTCGTCTACGATGCGCCGACGCGCTTCCGTCTCGTCGGCGATCTGCAAACCGAACTGCTGCACGATTTCTTCGACGGTTTCGTCGTTCACTGCGGCGCGAACCTACACGCGAAGGTCCTCTACGGCCGCTCGAATCACCACAAAATCGAAGGCATCTTCAAGTGTTTCGCGCGCGCCATTCGCTACGCCTGCTCGACCGACGCCCGCATGAAGGACCTACTGCCCAGCACCAAGGGGCTCCTCGAAAAGGCCGCACGGTGAGCCAACCATGAAGTACGGAGACATCCCCGACGTCCCTCAGGCCCTCGCCGAACTGCGCGATGCCCTCGACGTTGCCGCCTACAGCTTGAGCTCTCTCGACGAAGCCGCCGCGGATGCCCCGCGTGACGGCGGCGGTTGGACGCGCAAGCAGATCCTCGGACACCTGATCGATTCGGCCAACGTTAACTTGCAACGATTTCTGCGCGGCCAGGTCCAGCCCGGCTTCTCGCTGCTCTATCCGCAAGATGAGTTCGTCGAGCTGAACGCCTACACGGATCGCTCCTTCGCCGACCTGCTCGCCCTGTGGCTCGCCATCAATCGCCAATTGCTGCACGTCGCCGAACGCATCCCCATCGATAAGCTCGACAACCTCTGCGGACAGGGCGACGGCGAGGACTGGACCTTGCGTTTCCGCGTCATCGACTACGTCGGACACCTGCAGCACCACCTCAACCAGATCCGCGACTTTCGGAGCGCATCCCGATGATCGCCATCTTCGACTACGGCGCAGGCAATCTCCGCTCTGTTGAGAACACGCTTGATGCGATCGGCGCGCGGTACCAAATCGTCAACGACTCCGCCGGCCTCATGGCCGCCGAGAAAATTATCCTGCCCGGCGTCGGCCACTTCGGCCAAATGCTGCGCTCGCTCGACGCGCTCGACGTGCGCGAAGCGCTCAAGGAGCGCATCGCAGCCGGCGTCCCCTTCCTCGGCATCTGCCTCGGCCTGCAAGGCCTGTTCGAAAGCAGCGATGAGGCGCCCCAGCTAGAGGGCCTCGGCGTGTTCTCCGGCCGCGTCGTGCGTTTCCCCCAAACGATGACCGTCCCGCAGATGGGCTGGAACAAGCTCCAACCGCAAGGATCGCCCTCGCTGCTGGAAGGCGTCGGAGACCAAGCGTACGTCTACTTCGCCAACAGCTACTACGTGCCTGCCGAGACCGCCGCCGAGACTGCCGCAGCCGTCTGCGACTACAACGGCATCTCACTCACCGCGGCCATCGAAGTGGGCAACATTCACGCCGTGCAGTTCCACCCCGAGAAATCCGGCGCGGTCGGCCAACGCGTCGTGCGCAACTTCTTGGGGAAGCAATGCTGACCAAACGCATCATCCCCTGCCTCGACGTCAAGGAAGGCCGCGTCGTCAAAGGCGTGAACTTCGTCGGCCTGCGCGATGCCGGGGACCCGGTCGAACTCAGCGACCGCTACAACCTCGACGGCGCCGACGAACTCGTCTTCCTCGACATCACGGCCTCCAGCGATCGCCGCGACATCATGAAGGACGTCGTCGAACGTACCGCCCGCAAGGTCTTCATCCCGCTCACAGTCGGCGGCGGCATCCGCACTATTGAAGACGCCCGCAAGATCCTCATCGTCGGCGCCGACAAGGTCTCCGTAAATACGGCCGCCGTTCATCGTCCTGAAGTCATCACCGAGCTGTCTAACGAGTTCGGCGCCCAAGCCACCGTGCTGGCCATCGATGCTCGCGCCTCCGGTCCCGGCCAGTGGAACGTCTATATCTACGGCGGACGCGAAGACACTTCCCTGGACGCTGTCGAATGGGCTCGCAAGGGCGAAGAGATGGGCGCGGGCGAAATCCTGCTCACTTCCATGGATGCCGACGGCACGCAAGCCGGCTTCAACTGCGAACTCACCCGGGCCATCGCCCGCGCCGTGACGATTCCGGTCATCGCCAGCGGCGGCGGCGGCAAGCCCGAAGACTTCGTGCGCGTGCTGACCGATGGCGAGGCCGACGCAGCGTTGGCCGCGTCCGTGTTCCATTACGGAACCTACACTGTGGACGACTTAAAAGAGTTGCTCGATAAAGAAGGCATTCCTGTTCGCCCGCCTGCGCGGCTTGAGAACTAGCGATGGCTCACATCTTTTACGATCTCGACTTCACCGTCGCCGTCTTCGTGGTTCGCGACGGCCGGGTGCTGCTGGTACGGCACCGCAAGCTGGAGAAATGGCTGCCCATCGGCGGTCACATCGAGATCGGCGAGAACCCCGAGGAAGCGGCCTTGCGCGAGACGCTTGAAGAGAGCGGACTCCAGGTCCAACTCGTCGGCGCCAAGCCGCCGCGCGAATTCCCCGGCACACAGGTTCTCACCGCGCCGAGTTACCTCGACGTTCACGCCATCTCCGGCGACCACCGCCACATCGGGCTGATTTACTTCGCCAAGTCCGCCGAAGGCACGCCGCAACTCGCCGAGGCTGAGCACCACGACATCCGCTGGTTCACGCCGGACGAACTCGCCGCGACCCAGTGGGCCGTGCCCGAAGCCATCCAGTTTTACGCCACCGAAGCGCTAGCAGCGCTGGCGACATCCAAATGATTATTCCCTGCATCGATCTGCAAGACGGCAAAGTCGTCCAACTCATCCAAGGCCGGAAAAAGGCCCTCGAGGGCGCGCCGCCGCTCGAGATGCTGGAGCGCTTCAAGGGCTTCCCGGTCATTCAGGTCATCGATCTCGATGCCGCCATGGGCAAGGGCTTGAACCTCGAGATCGTGCGCGAATTGGCCTCTCGCGCCCGCACACGAGTCGGCGGCGGAGTGCGAACGGCCGCCCGCGCCCGTGAGTTAGTGGACGCAGGCGCCGAGCGCGTCATCATCGGAACCGCCGCCTTCTCGGGCAACGCAATCAACGAGGATCTGCTCAACGAGATCGACCGCGCCGTGGGCCGCGAGAAGGTACTGCTGGCGCTCGATTCCAGACACGGCAAAATCGTTGTCAAGGGCTGGAGCGAAGCGGTCGACCTGACCGCCGAACAAGTCATTCGCCGGCTAGAGCCCTTCTGCGGCGGGTTCTTGTGCACCTATGTCGATAAAGAAGGGATGCTCGAAGGCACGGACCTTGCCTGGTATCGCCGGTTGCGTCAGGCAACGAACCACGAGATCACCGCCGCCGGCGGCATTACGACCATCGAGGAAATCCAAGAACTGACGCAAATGAATATCCACGCCGCTCTGGGAATGGCGATCTACACGGGGAGATTGGATCTGGAGAAGCTGGCGAAACTGAACGCGTAACATTTCGTCGCAGGGCGCCGTCCGGCCCTGGCGGGCCGGACGAAAGCAAGGCGACAGATGCGGATTCACAGCTCAGAAGCGAGGCTTGTTCTCGGCGAGACGAGTCTCCGCCTCTATTGCCGCCAACTCTTCCTGGCACGAGATGCAGTAACGCGCCCACGGAATCGCCTCAAGTCGTTTCGTTGAGATCGGCTCCTCGCAGTCCATGCATTCGCCGTAGACGCCCTCTTCAATGCGTCCCAGCGCCTCCTCGACCTCGCGCAGCAAAGACACGTCAATGCTGTTGCGGTTCAAGAAGATCCACTCTTCGTGCGCTTGAACAGGCAGATCTTCCAGATTCTGCGTCTGCTCCCCAATCAGAGCTTTACCCGCGCGGGCCGTTTCCAGACTCGCCCGAATCTCTCTTTCCTTGTCCTCAAGCTGCTGTTGCAGCTTACCGATCTGTGCCTTTGTAAGACCCTTCGTTGCTGTGCTTGCCATCTGTGCTACCTCACTTTGCCTGCTCTGCGTACGGCAGGCTTAATCTTTATCGTCGCCAGGGTATTCGACAGTTAGTCGAACCCGCCACTTATCCCGCCATTTCTACCTAGCGTGGTCAGCGCTCACGCCTGACACACACTGGTACGAAAGTTTTGCCTCCGGCGGATGCGCCGCGACAACATTTTCGTTCTGACCAAGAGGAACCGGTTCAGCGCGAGGCGGGATTCTCGCTACCCGGTGAATTTCCCAGAGTATACGGATGTACCCTACGTCGCCGCAAGGGGAAAATGCCCGCACGCCGGTTCCGTAGTCGTTTTCGATCCTAGCACTCACTGTCAAATCCTTCGCAGGTAGTAATGACGCAGCAGCCCCCGCAAATGATTCGTCGTCGCCAATCTTTTTTTGAACGCCGTCCAAAATGCCTGCGCATAGGATGTTTACGCGTTGTGCGCGCCCTAGTTCCGGAGCCGCCTCAAGCGAGCGGACGAGCGGTCGGGCTTCGCGATTTCGCGGACAGCTGCGGGTTCCATTGCGCCACACCCGCCGTCATTCCCCTCTTGTGGATTGTTCGCCAGGAGCCTTCGGCTTGTTGAGATCCCTTGGCCGGTGCGGCTGTGGGTTATCTAGCCGGCACAAGCGCGGCGGTACCGATTGACGCCCCGCAACAGAATCCAGTTCTAAAGGAGAGCGGAATCGAGATGCGGCGATCCGTTACTGCTGAAGGTTTGAGCGTCCAGCCGACGTTCCTCCACGTACTGCAGCAGCTTCTGCGGCGACCGCGAAAAGAAGTCATCGAGCAGCCTTTCGAAAGCCAACTCGCAAACTTCCTGTTGCGATACCGCGGGCCGATACAAGTACCCGCGTCCTTGTTTGGCTCGCTCAGCGGCGCCCTTGCGGGACAGCCGATCCAGGACGGTCATCACCGTCGTATACGCCAACGGCCGCGCCGGCATGAGTTCTTCCTGGACTTCAGCAACCGTGGCCGCGTCCCGCCGCCAGAGAACCTTCATCACTTCCAGTTCCAGTTCCGGCAGTAGGCGTGCGCGAGAGTTCATCGGGGCGAGCTCCGAGACGGTAGTGTAACACGCTAAAAACATTTAACTCATGAATTGATTTTGGAAGCCTCCCGAAGCTTCACTCCGGTGCCGTAGGCCATCAACTCCACGCCCGCGGTTGTCGACCCATCGGCGTTCGCGATGCGGGATGTCTCCAAACGCACGTTGATAATCGCGTCATACCCGGCCGCTGCTGCGTCTTCCTTCATGCGCAAGATCGCCTCGCGGCGCCCGCGTTCCAGCAGCGGCTCAAAGGCCTTGATGCGGCCGCCAAAGATCATCCTCAGCGATGCAGCGAACCGCTTGAAGTAATCCAACGAGACCACCACGCTCCCCGCGGCCAAGCCGGACCCGGCGATTACCCAATCGCTCGGAGGCTTCGAAAACGTGAGCGCCGGCAGTGTCCGGAAACGACCTTCCCGAATCCGTATATCCGTGAAATGCCGGCGCTCCGCAAGCGTCCCCGCCGCCAGCCCCAGGACCAGTAAAAACACGAGGGGAGCGAACGGGAGCAAGAGTTCCACGAACTCCACAGCTATTCCACCCGGACTGCGGTGCCGTAGGCAAACAGTTCAGCGGCCCCCTGGGAGATCGAACTGGTCGAAAAGCGCACGTTCACCACCGCGTTCGCTCCCAGCGACTGGGCCTCCGCGATCATGCGCCGCAACGCTTCCTGGCGCGCTTCACCCAGCAGCTCGGTATAGCTTTTCAGTTCACCGCCAACGATATTCTTAAGGCCCGCCAAAATATCCTTGCCGATATGCTTGGCGCGAACGGTGCTCCCGCTCACGATCCCGTAGAACTCCGTAATCCGCCGGCCGGTAATCGTCTCGATAATTGACATCGTAAATTGTTGGTAGTATTCGCTCATGGATGGCGCGCCCGTCCTCTTACCCCGGTCAATTATGCCTTATAACCGTAGGCGATTTTCTGGGGAAGAAGCCCTAACACCGGAAGACGCGCCGATTGGTAGAATCGGGCGGGGAAGCAAGCTCGCCGTTCATGCCGCAGCGTTTAGCGATCTATCCCGGCTCCTTTGATCCGGTGACCAATGGACACTTGGATCTAATTCAGCGAGCATCCAAGATTTTCGGTCATGTGGTGGTCGCGGCCCTACGCCACGATTCCAAGGACCCCCTCTTCACCACCGACGAACGCGTCGTGATGCTCGAACAAGCGACATCTGATCTGCCCAATGTCTCGGTCGATAGCTTCGACGGCCTGCTGGTGGACTATGCCCGGGAGCGGGGCGCCAAGTTGATCCTCCGCGGCATTCGAGCCGTATCGGACTACGAGTACGAATTGCAGATGGCCCTCATGAACCGCCAGCTCAGCTCAGAACTGGAAACCTTGTTCATCCCGGCCGCCGAGCAATACAGCTATCTCAGCTCGCGCATCGTCAAGGAAGTCAGCCGCCTTGGCGGCGACGTCAGCGGTTTAGTTCCCGATGCCGTAGTCGCCCGGCTGCGCGCCAAACACAGTAATCTGTAGACAGATGAAGCTCTCAGAACGCATGTCGCGGATCAGCGAATCCGCCACGATGGCCGTCACCGCCAAGGCCAATCAACTCAAAGCCAACGGGGTCAATGTGATCGCCTTCGCGGCGGGTGAGCCGGATTTCCCGACTCCGGCCAACATCAAGGACGCGACCAAGAAAGCCCTCGACGACAACTTTACCCGCTACACCGCCGCAGGCGGCGTGCCGGCTCTGCTGGAGGCCATCACGAACTGGCATCGCAGAGACTTGGGAACGGACTACGGCAAGTCCGAGTGCATAGCCTCCATCGGCGGCAAACACGCCATCTTCAATGTCATGGCAGCGATGCTGGAACATGGCGACGAAGTGGTCTTGCCGGTCCCTTACTGGGTGACCTTTTACGACGTGATCAACTATCACGGCGGCCGCTGCATCCAAGTCACAACCGAGGAATCTGACGGCTACCGGCTCACCGCCGCGGCCATCGAGAAAGCTCTGTCGCCGAAGACCCGCATTGTGATCGTCAACTCGCCTAACAATCCCAGCGGCGCTGTCGTGGACAGGGACGAGTTCGAGAAGATCTACGAGCTGACTTCATCTCGCGGCATCCTATTGATGACGGACGAGTGTTACTGCAAGTTCGTTTATGAAGGCGACCCCTTCTCCATCGCTTCGCTGCCCGGAGCCAAGCCCAACGTCGTGGTCATCGGCTCGCTATCCAAGACGTTCGCCATGACCGGCTGGCGGCTCGGTTACACCCTGGGACCGAAGGAACTGATCAGCGCGATCAACAACCTGCAGAGCCACTCCACGTCGAATCCGACGTCGATCGTCCAAAAGGCTGCCATCGAAGCCCTCAACGGTCCTCAGGATTCGGTCGTCGAGATGCTCGCCGAATATCGCCGGCGTCGCGACTACATCGTTCCCGCGTTAAATGAAATTCCCGGCGTCGTCTGTCCCACGCCCGGCGGAGCGTTTTACGCCTACCCCAACATCAGCTCGGCGTTCGGCAAATCCGGCATCAACTCGGCAATGGACTTCGCCGGAAAGCTACTAGAAGACGAGCACGTCGCCGTCGTACCCGGCGAGGCCTTCGGCACCGATGAACACATCCGCATTTCCTATGCCGCTTCGATGGACGATATCAAAGAAGGAGTGGCGCGCATCAGGCGCTTCATGACCGAGCTATCGTGACGCGCCTCTATCCGTTACGCCTGACCCCGTCGCCGAGAGAGCGGATCTGGGGGACGACAGACCTTCGCCCCTACTTCGGCGAATTCGCCGAGCCCATCGGGGAGATCTGGTATTCCTTCGAGGCAAACCACGTCACCAACGGCTCGTTGGCCGGGCGTACGTTGGCCTCGCTCATGAGCGAGTTCGGGCAAGCTCTGATGGGCTCGGCGCACCAGCCCCGCGATCTAATTCGACGATCCGCGGGAGCGAGAGCCAGTGACGTATCGGCCCCTCGCGGTCCCTACTTCCCTATCCTCACCAAGATGCTCTTCGCGGCGAAAACGCTGTCGGTTCAGGTGCATCCGGACGATGAGTACGCCCTCAAGCACGAGGGCGGTCCAGGCAAAACGGAGCTTTGGTACGTCGTCGCGGCACGTCCCGGCGCCTCGGTCGCCCTGGGCCTAACTGAACCGTTGTCGCAGCCACAACTCGCCCAAGCGGCCGAAAGCGGAGAGATTGAACGCTTCCTGAATTGGATCCCTGTCGCGCCAGGCGACGCGCTATTGATCTCGCCCGGCACGCTGCACACGCTCGGCCAGGGCGTCACCATCTTCGAGATTCAACAGAACTCCGACCTCACCTATCGCTTCTTCGATTTTGGCCGGCTCGATGCATCGGGCCATCGCCGGGAATTGCACATCGAGCAAGCCGCCGCGGTGGTCCGCTCGGATGCTCCCCGTGACAAGCTGACTTTCGAGACGATCCCTGATCCGCTGTTCCAGCGCAGTCTCCTGGCGGCCTGCCCCTATTTCGAGACCGAAAAGCTGGCCTGGACTTCCAAGGTTCCCTACCAGCCGAACAACGAGCGGTTCGAATTGCTGATGTTCGTGGAAGGCAGCGGCCGTATCGGCGCCGACCCCTATCAGCCGGGCGAGTGCTATCTCATTCCTGCCGGCGCCGAGCCCTTCGCGATCCAGCCCGACGGCCCGTCCGTCGCCCTGCGAACCTTCGAGCCCGCCGCCTAGAGTTGCATCTCGATGGTCAGGTGAATCACCTTCGTCTCAGAGAATTCGCCGATTGCTTGTTCCAAGAATCCGCCGGGATAAAACAAGCCCGGACCGCCTTCAACCGTCAGTCCTTCAATCGGAGTAAAGCGCAAAAGGACGTCCCATTCGGAACCGATCTTATTACTTGCCGCGCCTTCTGCGGGAGCAGCGACCGACTGCCTGCCGTTGATGCCGTAAAGACCGTCATGGCGCGAAGCTAGCCGGAAATCGAGCCGATTGACGCGCAGCCGCCACCGCGGATGCAGGCGGCCCTCCCAACTGAGCGTCAGAGCGTGAATGTTGCGCCGGCCTACGGCATCGACCATACCCAGATGCTTATGCCGGGCATGATGCAGCGGGTCGAACGTGAACTGGCGGCTGGCCTCGCAGCTGTCGCCGCCTGATGCGAAGTCGTGCAGCACACCCAACCGCGATTGCAGCGGCAAGTCATTGTTTCCAAAGGTTAAGCTTTCTGCCGTGGCCCATCCTCTGAGCGCGATGTCCCGCGCGTGACCGCGCTGTCCGGTCAGTTCAAAATCGTATTCCAACCAGTCCGTTGCGCTGCCCGCCAACCGTACGCCCGCCGTGTAGGAGCCGGAATCAGGACCCCGGTCTTGCACGCCGTTGACGCGTGGCTGCGAAGCGTACATCAAGTAGGGCTCAACCTGCCCGCCCGGAATCCACGAACCGATCTGTCCGTAAAAGCCGTGCAGACGGTTCCCTTGGATCAGTTTGTCGAAGTGGTCTTCCTCCACCTCGACGAACGCCATGGAGAACGCGTCGAAACGGTAATCGCCCTTCCGTAAGACAAGGCGCGCTGCATCCCAAGACGGGTCGACGTTGTGCCAGTTCCTTCGACCGATGAGACGGTCCTCGCCATACGCCAATTCTTGACGGCCGACGTGCAGTTGAGTTTGATCGGAGCGGCCAAGCGAAACGAAAGCCTCTCGTACATCGAAGTAATCGACGTTCGTCCGGGTGCGCCAAGGCGCGACGCCGCTCACTCGCGCGTCCTGCCCTTGGAAACGAAACCTCAGCCACGGCGTCGCCGCCACGCCCACATTCAGCCGCAGCCGCGTCCAATTGATCGTGTCGTTCAGATCGCTCTGATTGTTGATGTTCGAGCGGAACTCGGTTCGTGAACGAGCTTCCACTCCAAGGTCTAGCCATTCGGGCAAGTGTTGATTGGGGCTGGGTATGTTCTGCGCCGTCGCAGGCCAGCAGATCGCCGCGAGCACGGCAGCCAAACGAGTGCCATGCCTAAGAAAATTCTTGGAAAAAATCATCGATTCTGTCGTTATTCAGCGCGGGCGGAACTAGTCCATCAACATGCCGCCGTTCACTTCGATGGATTCGCCCACGATGTGGCTCGCATCCTTGCTTGCCAAGAATGCAATCACCCCAGCAATCTCGTCAGCTGTTCCCGCTCGTCCCTGGGGAATCATCCCCACCATCTTCTTCATGTTCTCATCATTCGTAAATCGTTCGTGGAAGGGCGTTAAGATCACGCCGGGATTAACCGCGTTCACCCGGATGCCGAACGGAATCAACTCTTTCGCCATACCCTTGGTCATGCAGGTCACCGCCGCTTTGGAGGTTGCGTAGGGCATCGCCCCCGGACCCCCGCCGTTGTGGCCGGCGATCGAGCCGAGGTTGATGATCGAACCCGAACCCCGCTCCTTCATGTGCCGGGCAATCGACTGACTAACCCAGATCACGCTGCTGACGTTGATGTCGATAATCTTGCGCCACAGGTCGTCGGTCAACTCCAGGAACGGCCGCCGCTCGACCAGCGATCCCGCGTTGTTCACCAGCGTGTCAACCCGCCCGCAAGTCTCCAGCACGCGCTTGGAAAGGTCTCGCGCCTGATCCGGGTCCGAAACGTCAGCCTGGAACAGCCAGGCCTTGCCCTCGAATTTTTCGATGCGCGCTGCGACCTCTTCGGCCTGAGCCTTGCTGGAGTTATAGTGCACAGCCACTTTGGCCCCGCGCCGGGCGAACTCAACCGCGGTTTCTGCGCCAATACCAAGGCTCGCGCCCGTAACCAAAACCACGTGATTTGAAGAAAATTGCGGAGACGGCATAAGATTCCGATTGTAGCGAGGCAGCGCCGCTGAGGGTCGCGGGGCCTACAGCCGCGCCCGCTCCACCGCCTTTTTCCAGCCGCCGAACAGCTCTTCGCGCCGCTCCGCCGGCATTGTCGGCTCGAAAATTCGGTCCGCTTTCCAGAACTGACCCAATTCTTCCGTCCCGCTCCAGAACCCGGTCGCCAGGCCCGCAAGATACGCTGCTCCAGCTGCCGTGGTTTCCCGGTTGGACGGCCTCACCACGGGCTTGCCCAAAATATCCGCCTGGAACTGCATCAGGAAGTCGTTCGCCGAAGCGCCGCCGTCCGCCCGCAATTCCGTCATCGGCGACGGCGAGTCCGCGTCCATCGCCTCCACGAGTTCCCTGGTCTGATAGGCGATGCTCTCCAGCGCCGCACGCACGATATGTTCCCGTTTGGCGCCGCGCGTGAGTCCGGAGATGACTCCCCTCGCTTGCGCATCCCAGTGCGGAGCCCCCAGCCCGACGAAGGCCGGTACAAGATGCACGCCCGCCGTATCCGCCACGCTCCGCGCCAAGGTTTCCGATTCGGCCGCGCTGTGGATGATCCTCAACTCGTCTCGCAGCCACTGGATGACTGCGCCGCCGACGAAAATACTGCCTTCCAGTGCGTAGCGCGCCTTGTCGTCCTGCGATGCCGCGGTTGTCGACAGCAAACCGTTCTTCGATGTCGCCCGTTCTTCGCCCGTGTTGAGTAACAGAAAGCATCCTGTACCGTATGTGTTCTTGGACAGCCCAGGCTGAAAGCACGCCTGCCCAAACAGGGCCGCTTGCTGGTCTCCGGCGATGCCCGCAATCGGGATCTCCGTCCCAAACAAATCGCCGTCCGTCGTCGCCACCGTGCCGCAAGACGGCACAATCTTCGGCAACATCGCCTTGGGTACGCCGAACAGCTTGAGCATCTCGTCGTCCCAAGCCCCTTCGCTCAAGTTCATGAGCAAAGTCCGCGACGCATTGGTGATGTCGATAACGTGCTCGCGGCCCCCGGTTAGATTCCAAATCAGCCACGAGTCCATCGTCCCGAACGCTAAGTCGCCATTCTCGGCCCGGGATCGTCCGTCGTGAATGTGATCGACGATCCAAGCGATTTTTGTCGCCGAGAAGTACGGGTCAATGACCAGCCCGGTCCGCTCGGTGACTTCTTTCCCGTGCTTCTCCGCCGTCAGGCGGCGGCAGATTTCCGCCGTCCTGCGGCATTGCCAAACGATCGCCGGACCCACCGGACGCCCCGTGCTACGGTCCCAGATGACCGTCGTCTCGCGCTGGTTCGTAATGCCCAGCGCTTGAATGTCCGCGGATTTCAGATGCGCATTCTCAATGGCGTACTTCGCGGCATTGAGCTGAGACTTCCACACCTCCCGCGGGTCCTGCTCCACCCAGCCTTCCTTCGGGTATTGGCAGGCGATTGCCGACTGGTACGAAGCCACGACATTGGCGTCATGATTAAAAATCAGCGCCCGAGCGCTGGAGGTTCCTTCGTCGAGGGCGAGAATGTGCGACATAGCTCGCCAGTTTAGCAACCGCCCCGGATCACTTCGAAACCGCCACGTCCCGCAGCTCCCGAATCCAAAACTGTTCCATCGTGCGGAACGCGTGCAACCGGTCCTTCTCGCTTGAAATCCCGTGCGTTTGACCCGGGTAAAGTTGCAAATCGAATAGTTTCGCCGCCTCGATTAAGGCGTCGATCATGGCGATCGTGTTCTGCGGATGCACGTTGTCGTCCGACGTGCCATGCATCAACATCAATCGCCCGTGCAGCCTGTCCGCTTCCTCGATCGCCGAGGTCCTGCGGTAGGCTAGCGGCTCCTCGTCCGGCAGCCCCATGTAGCGTTCCGTATAGATCGAGTCGTAGAAGCGCCAGTCCGTCACCGGTGCAACCGCAATCCCCGCCCGAAACACGTCGCTATGGGTCATCGCGAAGCAGGTCGCGAACCCGCCGCCGCTCCAGCCCCAAATGCCGATGCTCTCCGCGTCCACGTAGGGCAGCCGCTTGAACCGTTCGACGGCCATCAGCTGGTCCGCCAACGCCGCCGGGCCGTAATTCTTTGCGAGGGCCGTTTCGTACCGGTGACCCATGCGGGAGGACGCTCGATCATCCACGTAAGCCACAATGAATCCCTGCTGCACGAGCCGTTGGTGGAACTGATAGCGTCCCCGGCTATCCCAGGCGTCTCGAATCGTCGGCGCGCGCGGGCCGCCGTAGACGTAAATGACCAGCGGGTACTTCTTGCCCGGCTCTAGCCGCGGCGGCTTCAGCAAAAGCGTGCGGATCTGGGCCCCGTCCTCGGTCTCGATAACGCTGATCTCCGGCTCCGCCCACGTCGACTGGTCGACCGGTCTCGGCTCGTGAATCACCCGCTCCGGCTCCCCGCCGGGGAACCCGATGACGACCGTCTCCGGCGACCGCAGCGTCGAGCGCGCGTCAACATACGCCGTCGCTCCCGGATTCATCGTCACCCGGTGAAATCCGAGACCGTTCGTCACGCGCCGTACCTCTCCGCCCGTCAACCGCACGGCATAGAGATCCACGCCGACCGCAGTGTCGCGGTTGGCTGTGAAGTACACGATTCCCGCTTCTTGGTCGACGCCGGCAACCGCCGCAACCTCCCCGTCTCCTTCCGTCAGTTGCCGCACCAGCGTCCCATCGCCTTCGTAAAGGTACAACTGGCGCAGCCCCGACCGCTCCGAACTCCACAGAAACCGGCCGCCGCCTTCAAGAAACCGTAGGTCGTCGTGGATGTTGATCCAATTCGCATCCGTCTCGGTCAGCAGCACCGTTCGTTCGCCTGTCGGCGGATCGATCGACTCGACACGCAAATTCTTCTGGCTGCGATCGAGCGACTGCACGATCAACCGGTTGACGGGCGCCCACGAGAATCGCGGCAAGTACTCCGCGCCCGGATCGAACCAGCTCACCGCCGAACCCGGGTCGCCGATCTCCAGCACCCCCAGCCGAACCTTCGGATTCGGATCGCCGGCCTTTGGGTAGTGCTGCAAATCCACCGTTGCCTGCACCGTCGTCAGCGTGGTCAGTGGATACCTCGGCACCTTCGACTGGTCCATCTCAAGGAAGGCAATCCGCTGCGAATCCGGCGACCACAGATGCCCGTGCCGAATGCCGAACTCTTCCGGATACACCCAGTCCAAGTCGCCGTGCAGCAGGTCCGCCGAACCGCCCGTCGTTAGCCGCCTCAATCGGCGGTCGGCCAGAGCCGCGAGCCACAAGTCGTGCTCGTAGACGAAGGAAACGAACTTCCCGTCTGGAGAAAACTTCGGATGTTTGACCCCGTCCAGCCCCGGCGTCAGTTCCCGGGCGCGGCCGCTTTCCAACTCGTACAAGAACAAGCTTCCGGCGCTGGTGAATAGCAGGCTTTTGGAGTCGGGAGACCACAGATAACTGGCCACGGCATATCTGCGCCGCCTCTCCCGCTCCCGCTCATCCTGCGTGGCATCGTTCAACGACGGAGCTAGCGCCGCCAGCTGCGCGTGGCTCACCAGCACTCGCGGGCTGCCGCCTTTCGCCTCGGCAATCCACAAGTTCCGGCGGCTGTCCGCCGCATTTTCCAGAATGTAGGTCAGCGCGGCGCCGTCCGGACTCCACTGCAGCTGTTCCGGGCCCGGACCTGCTAGCCCGTTGGCGGAGAAGATTTCCTCAAGAGTCAGTTCTTGGGCGGCAGCCGCGAACGGCAGGCACAAAAACGCCAACAACAAGCAGCCGCGGCGCAGCATGCCTACATGCTAGTGGAAGTTCCCCAATGGAAGGTATCAGGAGGCGCGGCGCGCAGCCCGCAACGCGCGATCGGCGGCCCTGGAGGCCAGCAGATCGGTAATCTCGGTCAGCAATTGCGGTACATCGACCGGCTCCACCAGGAATTCGTCCTGGTCGCTGGCGTCGTCTCCAGTAATTTGTAGGAGCGCCGTGGCGGGACGATATTCTTGCCCCTTAGCCAGCGTGATCAGGCGATCCGCAGCCGGCTTGTCGTTCCTCATGTCACACAGCACAAGGTCGAACTCGCTGTTCTCGATTTTGTCCATTGATTCCGTATAGGAACCAGCGGAATCAACAAGATAGCCGCTTTTTTCGAGTACGGCTTTCAGCGCCAACCGGGCCGCGATGCGGTCTGCCGCCACCAGTATCCGTACCGCGTCCTTGCCCCCAAGGGGCCGAACCGCCGGTGATGCCAACGTCTGGGTCTGCATTCCGAACTCCTATGAACGATCATATCCTTGCCCGGATGTTTCGCCAAGGAGTATTTGCCCCTAGCAACCAATCACACGTGATTCAAACGATCGTTTGAATCCGCGAGTCGTCCTCCTGATCCCACCTGGAGGCCGGGGCCTGGACAGACGCGCCGTCCGCCTAGACGTAGTCTCGCCGCCTAGAAGGCTCCCCTCCGTTCCTCATAATGGGTGGGCAGGCGCAGCGAGTCTCCGCCGGCGCGGATCCAGTCCGCAGTCTGGTCGATCATATCTTGGAGCGATGTCTCGGGCGCTCCGAACGTCCGCAAGCAGCGGTCGATGTCGACCAGCAGCGCCGTCGGCGCTTCGGTGTTCTGGAACACGGGCCGCAACCCCAGGTTGGCGGCCAACTGCTCGGCGGTCTCACGGATGGAGATCGCCGGTCCCGACAGGTTGAAGATCTCCGGCGGTGTCGAGGCCGTCTCCAGCGCTCGGAATATCACGGAGTTCGCATCGCGCTGCCAGATTACGTTGGCATGTCCGGTAGTGAGATCGATCGGCGTGCCGGCGACAAGTTGGTCAGCGATATCCCTCAGCACGCCGTACCGAAGGTCGATTGCGTAGCTCAACCGCAAGATGGTCGCCCTGGCCCCCAACTCGGCGGAGAAATACTCGAACATGCGCTCCCGACCGACCGCCGTTTGGGCATACTCGCCTACCGGGTCGAGTTCGTCCGACTCCCGCGCCCCCAGACCCGCGGTCGGCGTGAATGGATAGACGTTCGCCGTCGACAGCGCCACGACGCGAGAGTCTCGAAACCGCTCCGCAGCGATCGACGGAGCATAGACGTTCGTCGCCCAAGTCAGGTGCGGCGCCGTCGACGACCCGAACTTCCTGCCGACCAAATAAAGTACGTTGGGACAATCCGGAATCTGTGCGAGCGATTCGCGGCTCACGGCATCGCAGACGACGGTTTGAATCCCCGCCGCCTCCAGCGCCTGTCGCGAAGCGTCATTGGAGAATCGCGATGCGGCGTAGATGGTTCTTTCGACTCCAGCCTCGTCGGACGCTCTGCGCACCAGCCTCGCCAGGGTAGGGCCCATCTTGCCGCCGGCTCCGAGGATAAGTATGTCTCCCGCTATTCGCGCGGCCGCAGCGACGTCCCGCGGAGACGGCCGGCTCAGGATCTCGTCCGCGTCGCCAATACTTCGAATCGAATCTCCCATTCTCGGGCCCCTGATCTTAGCTCTCCCGTCCTCTGGACGTCCCCCTCTGCCGATTAACCGTACTCGAAGCCTGCTAAGGCAAACTGCTTCTCGTACTGGGGCGCCGGCATCGCAGCTCTCTCGTCAAGCCGCAGCGCCATGCGGCGAAGACGGCGCAACATGCGGAAGCCTAGACTCTCAGCGAGCGCCATCGCCGCTTCGTTCTCGCCCGGCACATCCCAATAAATCTGCCGGCCGGCACAGCCGCCGATCGCCAGGCCAATCAACTCCCTTGCGGCCTTGGCGTCCTCCGCCGTGGAAGGACCAATATAGGCAGCCTCGGCGCCGGGCCGAGTGAGGACGTAACCGTTGACCGTGCATGCGCTCGTCGCGCCTGGCAGCGCGGCGAGTTGCTGCAGCAAGAGACCGCGGCCGCAGCCGAAGGCTAGGCGGTCCAAATCTTGCAACTCGTCCAACCTTGTCATCGAGAGAGAGGTCGGATCACCTGTGCCTTCGCGAATCGGCGCCGGATCGTGCCGCGCGAGAGCCCAGCGTTCAACAGTACATTCATCTTGAAAACCAAAGCTCTCATAGAGCGGGACGCCCAGATCCGTCGCGTCAAGTTTCACCACGTCCACACGCTGCTGCCTGAGCCAAGCTAAGGCGTGCCGGACTAGCGCCCGGCCGATGCCCTGACGCCGAAACCGTGGCGAGACCAAGACCAGGCCAAGCCATGCGAGTTCCCGCCCAAACCGGATTGCGGTGGTTGATCCCACGACGTCGCCGTCCATCTCGCAGACCCAGGCCCCATCCGGCTCCAGTGTCAGCGGGACCGTCCAGTCGCTGGCGGTTTGGTTCCACCCTGCGGCGGCCGCTAGTTTTTGGCCCGCCGGAATGTCGCTCGTCGTCATCCCGCGAACGACCAGATCCGCGGGCGGCGTCACGACAGCCACCGATCGAGGTTCTCAGCCACAAACTCGTCGTCGTTGAGGAAGGGATACGCCCGATACACGGCGTCGATCCGCTCCATTTGCCCGGGTGACAGCTCTTCGTTCGGGTTCAGGCACCAGCGGCCCTCCAGCAATCCTTGTCTGCGGAGGACCTCATGCAGGCCCGGCAGGCACCCGGCGAAACCATGCTCGGGATCGAAGAACGCTTGGTTGGCGTCGGTTACTTGAGCGCTCAAATCGAGCAGGTCGCTGGGAATTGCGTCGAGTCCGCGGCACGCCCTCAATCGTTGAAAGTAGTCAACCGCAGTCTTCGTCCAGACCGCCCAGTGGCCCAATAGCCCGCCCGCGAACGCAACTCGGGGCGAGCCAGCCCCGAACTGAAAGCGCGTCAACAGATCCACGATGATGGAGTCGTCATTGCCCGTGTACAAGGCAATTTCCCGTTCCCTGCCCACAGCCAAGAGCGCCCGGATGACGTCCATCGAATGGTAGCGATTGAACGGCGCGACCTTGACGGCTACAACGTTCTCGATCTCAAAGAACCGCTCCCAGAAATGTTGGTCCAGAACGCGGCCCCCCACCGCCGGCTGCAGGTAGAACCCAAACACCGGAATCGTCTCAGCGACTGCCGAAATGTGGGCCGCCGATTCCTCGTTCGTGGCGCCCGCCAGCGCTGCTAAGCTGACCAGCCCGGCGTCGTAACCGAGATCTCGGGCAGTGGTCGCTTCCCTGGTTGCTTGCGTCCAGCCGCCGCATATGCCCGCAACCCGGATGGGGCCAGATCCTTCGCTCCACTCCGTGACCGTTCTCGAAGCCAGCTCGAGAACAGGTTGATACAACCCGACTCCGGGGTCATGGATCGCAAACTGCGTGGTGTGGACGCCCACCGCAAGTCCCGTGGCCCCGGCGTCAAGGTAGTAGCGGGTAAGCGCCCTCTGTCTGCGTTCATCGAGCTGCCGGCGTGAGTCGAGAGCCAACGGATGCGCCGGAATCATGCAGCCATCCAAAAGCCGCTCTCGAATCGACGTTTGCGCCACGTGTCCAGTCTAGTAGAAAGAATTCAGCTCTAAATCGAACAACCGGAGCCCGAATTTACAAGACGCTGGATCGGCTTACCCCGTCGCGAACACCCGCTCGAAAATCGCGTCGACGTGCCGCAGCTGATTCTCCAGGGAAAACGCGTGATCGAACTCCGCTTGCCCCAACACTCCGGCAATATCCGCATCCGCCTCCGCCAGCGCCCGAAAGTCGCCGTCTTCTTCCCAGGCCTTCATTGCGTTGCGTTGCACCCAACGGTAGGCCTGCTCGCGCAACACGCCCTTTGCAGCCAACTCCAGCAACAACTGCCCGGAATAAACCAGCCCGCCGCCGGACTCCAAGTTCTTGCGCATGCGGTCGGGGTAAACCAACAGCCGGTCAATCAGATCGGTCGTCTTGGCCAACAGATACTCGACCAAGATCGTCGAGTCCGGCAGGATCACCCTCTCAACCGACGAATGCGAAATGTCCCGCTCGTGCCAAAGCGCGATGTTCTCAAAGGCCGCCTGCGCGTTCGACCGCACCACCCGCGCCAGGCCGCAGATCTGCTCCGAAGTGATCGGATTCTTCTTGTGCGGCATCGCCGAACTGCCCTTTTGCGACTTTGAGAAGTACTCCTGCGCCTCGCGCACCTCGGTCCTTTGCAGGTGCCGGACTTCAAGCGCGATCTTCTCGCAGGTCGCCGCGATCAGCGCCAGTGTCGAGACGTAATGTGCGTGCCGGTCGCGCTGGATCACCTGCGACGATATCGGCGCCGCCATCAGCCCCAACCGCTCGCAAATTTTCTCTTCGGCCGCCGGGCTGATGTGCGCGAACGTGCCCACCGCGCCGGAGATCTTGCCGACGCGAATCTGTTCGCGCGCTTCAGCGAACCGCGCCGCATGGCGGCTCACCTCGGCGTACCAATGGGCCACTGTGAGCCCAAACGTCGTCGGCTCGGCGTGCACGCCATGCGTACGCCCGACGATCACCGCGTCCTTGAACTCCCAGGCGCGCCGCTTGAGCACTTCGCGGAATTTTTCAATTCCTTCGGTGATCGGTTCCGACGCTTGACGGATCACCAACGCTTGCGCCGTATCGACGACGTCGTTCGAGGTCAGCCCGTAATGCAGCCAGCGGGAGTGTTCCGCCTGCCCCGCCTCGGCCATCTTCTCCGAGACGGCGGTGGTGAAGGCGATCACGTCATGGCGGACTTCGGCCTCAATCTCATTGATGCGCTGCACGTCGAAATCCGCGTACTGGCGCAACGCCTGTGCCGCCTCAACGGGAACCTCGCCCAACTCGGCCAGCGCCTCCGAGGCTGCCAACTCGACTTCCAGCCACTGACGAAAACGATTCTCTTCCGACCAGATACGGCCCATTTCCGGCCGCGTGTAGCGCTCAATCAAAACTCAAAAACCTCGCTGGGCTCATCCTGCTTGGCGACCAACAACCTCGTGTCGCAAGCGCCGTTGCGCTGCAGCGCGTCGCCGGCAAACATGCGGGCGACCTCCGGATGGTTGTTGTTGCCGCTCAGGTGAGCTAAGACCAGGATACGCGTCGAGCGGTCGAATTCGCTCGTCAGATACTCCGCCACCGCATCGTTCGACAAATGCCCGACGCGGCTCATCACCC
>CAMPKL010000003.1 GCA_946887065.1 uncultured Bryobacterales bacterium | reverse complement strand
GTGCCGTGCCGTCGCCTCGGACATCTTCCCGGCGCCGATGATCAAAATCGAGAGCCCGTCCAGGTCGCCGAATATTTTCTTGGCCAGTTCCACCGCGACGTACGAAATCGAGACGGCCATTTGACCGATGCCGGTCTCCTGGCGGATCCGCTTGGCGATGCGGAACGACGACGTCAGCAACAGGTCGAGAGGACCATGAATCGAGCCCGCCCTCTTGGCTCGCTGATAGGCCTCTTTGACTTGGCCAAGGATCTGCGGTTCGCCGACCACCATCGAATCGAGGCTGGCGGCAACCCGGAAAAGATGCTGCACCGCTTCCCGGTCCGCGTAGCGGTAGAAGAACGGCTGAGCGTCTTCGATCGGCAGGCTGCGGTGTCCGAGAAAGTCGAGAATGCGCGCTTCGGGACTAGCCTCCAGCTCCGTACGCACCAGGAACTCGACGCGGTTGCAGGTCGAGAGAATGCACGCTTCCTCAATACCCGGCAAGCGCGCCAAGTCGCTAACGGCCGCGTCTGCCTCCTCATTGGCCAACGCAAAGCGCTCGCGCACTTCAAGCGGCGCCGATTTGTGGCTCAGACCGAGGACAAGTACGCTCATCGGTTTAACAGGGAGTGGACGCCGCTGCTGGCAATCGCGGACATCGCGGCGAAGCAGAACCCCGCAATCGAGAAGTAGGCGCTCTTGCGGCCGCGCCAGCCGATGGTGATCCGGCTGAAGACCATCGCCAAATAAATCGCCCAGGTGACAAAAGCGAGTGCAATGGTGGGATCGACGATCCAACTCGCTCCCCAATGGGCCGCGGCGGAGATGCTGGCGACAACAACGCCGAGCGTAACGGAGACGAAGCCGAACGCCAGGGTGTGGTAGCTCACCTGGTCGAGCTTGGTGAGCGGCGGCAAGCGGTAGTAGAAGGCTCTGGGGTGTTTAGACTTCAGCTCACGTTCTTGAATCAGGTACATGATGCCGGCAACAAAAGTGACAAAAAGGGCGGCGTAGCCGAGCAGGAAAAGGCCGACGTGTACCGCGGTCCAACCTTCGCCGACGGCTGACGTCGCGATCCAGGGATTTAGAGGCGAGCCGAGGGCCGCGACCAGTGTGAGCAAAAAGACCAAGGGAAACACAAATACTGCCAGGCTCTCGTAGCGGTAGCGCGAGTAGACGCTGAGGAATACCACCGTGATCAGAAAGGCGATCAGTGAGGCCATCTGATAGGGCGTCCGGGCAGGGATTCCGCCCAGGGCGATGCCGTCTGAAACCAACCCGACCAAGTGAAAAACGGCGCCCAGCGAAATAGCGGTGAGGGCGGCCAGAAATCGCTGCTGACGCTGTTCGATCACGGTCCTCAGCGAATGCCAAAGGCCAATGGAATACAACAGCAGCGCGATGCGCAGCCAATAGACGCTTAATTCGGCCACTGTGCTTGCATTATATCGGCGCGGCCTAGCCGGATTGCCTTTGTGGGCTTGCGCTTATTTGCGCGCCGCCATGCCGCACCCCCACACTAGACGTAGCGATGAAACGCACAGTCCGCAAAGCCGTCTTTCCCGCGGCAGGAATGGGAACGCGATTCTTACCGGCAACCAAGGCACAGCCCAAGGAAACCCTCCCACTGGTCGACAAGCCATTGATTCAGTATGGCGTCGAAGAGGCCCTCGCCTCCGGCGTGGACAACATCATCGTGGTCACGGGCCGAGGGAAAGCGGCAATCGAAGACCACTTTGATCGCAATGGCGAACTTGAACACGAGCTCGAAGCCAGAGGTAAGACGGAGGAACTGGCCTTGGTGAAGCGCATCTCCGACCTGGTGCGAATGTCGTATATCCGCCAGGGCGAGCCGCTGGGCCTGGGCCACGCCGTGGGCGTCACCAAAGAGCTGGTCGGCGAAGAGCCCTTTGCGGTGATTTTGGCGGACGACGTGATCTCGGCCGAAACCCCCGCCCTCAAACAACTGCTGAACATCTATGACTATTTCGGCGCGGCGGTAATTGCCGTCATGGAAGTACCCGAGGACAAAGCCTCCTCTTATGGCGTCGTGGACGCGACGCCGGTCGAGTTCAACGGTACAAAGGACCGTTTATTCCGGGTGAATGATCTGGTCGAGAAGCCGCCGAAAGGCGAGGCGCCTTCGAACCTCGCGATTATTGGACGCTACGTATTCCCGTACGAACTGTTCGACTGCATCGACGGCCTGAAGCCTGGAGCCGGGGGTGAGTACCAACTGACCGATGCGATTCGCAGTCTGATGACGCGCAGGCCGGTCTACGCTTACCGCTTTGAGGGGAAGCGCTACGACGCCGGCGACAAGCTGGGCTTCTTGCAAGCGACGGTCGAGTTCGCGCTCGAACGCGGGGACCTAGGCGGGCCCTTTCGCGAATATCTCAAGCAACTGAAGCTCTAGCGCCTAGCCTTGGAACACGGGCGAGGCCATGATCAGCGCGAGCAGATTCCACGCGACCAAAACGGCGAAGAAGACGTTGACCCGCTGAAGCAGCTTGTGGCGCGACTGCGTAATGCAAACCAGCGCGAGGCCGAAGGCGGCGAACTTGAGCGCCACTAGCCCAAACACGGGATTCGGGCCGGCATCCATGGCCCAGTTCACGATTGGATTGGCTTCCACCACGCCTTGCATCAGGAACGCGACGGTCGTCAGAACGTCCAGCATCTGCAAGTAGCTAAATTCGACGAGCAGCTTCACCTAGGCCCCCTTTTCTGGGTGCCCCTAGTAGAGCATAAGGTCAACTGAGTAGCAAGGCTTAGTACTATAGTCCTATCAATGACTTACGAGCCTAGACCCGTCGTAAGTGACTAGCCGAAAGCTGCTTGAACGTCCTGGAATTGGGCCTGGAACTGCTCAAGGATCTCAGGAAGCTGATCGCCAAGCGAAAGTTTCTCGAAAAGGTCAAGCGGGTCGTCGGGGGGCCGTTGCGGGGAAGAGATCGCTTCAAAACCCGCGTGTTTCACCGCCGCGTTGGCGGCATGAACGAGCCAGGCGAGGCTCGGGTGCGGCCCGGCCGCATCCCCAGACCCGTCGGTCGCCGCGGCGGGGTCGTGGTGGCAGCGCACAGCCAACTCGATTTCTTCAGGGAGCTTCCAGCAGTTCACCACGGCGGCGGAGAGTTCGGCGTGGGTCACGCCCAGCACGCGGCTCTCGGCTTCCGAGTAGGAGGCGCCGCCTTCCCATTCGTGCATGATCTTTGGTACGAGTTCGGGCGTCGTGGTGAAAATGAGCAACTTCCCGATGTCATGGAACAGGCCCGCGGCAAAGGCTGCTTCCACTTCCGGCGATCGAGTCAGGTGGGCCAGGAACTGAGTCATCAGCGCGCAGGCCAGGGCGTGACGTGAGTAGGTTGCGTAGGTCTTGCCGGCGGGTTGGGAGGTCTGCATCATGCGCCGCATCGAGAATGCCAGACCCAGGTTGCGGACCGTGGCGAAGCCAAGCAGTGTGACCGCGTGCCGGATGGAGGAGACGCGGCTGGAAACGCCGTAGTACGCGGAGTTCACGCAGCGCAGGACGGAGCCGCTGAGCACGCTATCGCGCTCGATCATGGCGGCAATCTCGGTTGAAGAGCAGCTATCGTCTTTGAGCATGCCGAGCAGCTGGCTGAGCACGGCGGGCAACGGCGGCATGGCGTTGACGGTCGAAAGCAAACGTAGGCGGCTATCCTGCGGCGGAGACCCCTCGGGTCTGGCCGTCAGCGGCTCCGTCGATTGTTTCGGGTCCGGGCTGATCGGTTGGTAGCTGTAGATTGCCGCCACAATGAATCTCTGCAGCCTTATCGGCCCAGAGCGGCGGGAATCGAACGATTCTTAGCTATTCGGCGCGGCCGAGATCAAGACGGCGGTGACGTTGTCCGGCGCGCCGGATTCCAGGACTGAGTCGACCAGAGCCTGGCCCAGATCAGGCAGCGGCGCGGAGGACGCTAAGATAGCGGCGATCCGGGAGTCGTCGATGACGCCGTGGAGTCCATCGGTGCTCAGCAGCAGCATGTCGCCTGGAGCGAAGCCGACTTCCAGCAACTCGCCTTCCACGGTGTCGTCGGCCCCGATCGCGCGAGTGAGCATGTTGCGGTAGGCGTGCGTCTTGAGTTCATCGTCGCTGAGGCCGATGTTGCGGCCCACCTCGTTCACCCAACTGTGATCGCTGGTGATGCACTCCAGCGAGCCGCCGCGCATCCTGTAGAGTCGGCTATCGCCTACGTTTGCGGCATAGGCTTTCCCCGGTTTAAGAAGCAGCGCGACGATCGTGGTGCCCATACCCGCGTATTGGGACTGTGACCGGGCTTCGTCTCGCACAATCCTATTCGCGGCATGCATGGCCCGCTCCAAGTCGTCCGGACCCGCATCAGGACCGATTGTGCGGATCTCCGACTCGATCGCCTCCGCGGCTAGCTGTGAAGCCCGTTCGCCGGCAAGAGCGCCGCCCATGCCGTCCGCCACGAGGTAGAGTCCCAATTCCGGAACTTCCAAGTGACGGTCTTCGTTGTTCTTGCGAACGCGCCCGACGTGGGAAATGCCGAAGGAGTGGATCATCAATCGGTGGGAACGGCGCGTTGCTGCGGGCTCCTCGATATCTTGACACAGTGCGGCCGCCTCGGATGCCGGTTTCGGCTGGTATCCTGGGATTCATGCGGCTTTGGAGTCTTATCCTCATCTGCGCGCTTTCGGCGCCAAGTTTCGCTTTAGCTCAGGCCGATCCCAAGGCCGACGTACGGGCCTTGTTGGTAAAGGCTTCAGACCAGCTCCAAAAGGCGTTGGCCGGGGTCAGCGAGCAGCAGTGGAACTACAAAGCGCCCAACCAAAAGCACACGATAGGCGCGTTGGCGGAACACGCCGCTCTGTCGACCAATGATCTGCAACAGATGGTGCAGCGCGCTTTGGATGCGGGGCCCGACCCGGATATGGCGGCGACTCTGTCGGGCCAGACAAAAGTTGTTAGGGACGTCATGCTGAGCGTCGAGCAACCTCCGGAGAACTTCCGCCCATCCGGACGTTTGTTGACGAGAGCCGACTTCGAGGAGTACTTTCCTCAGGCGCGAACCAAGGCTCTCTATCAGTTGGACTCGGCCAAGTACCTAGAGCACTCCGTGGCCCGCCACCCATCCAAGCGAATCGGCGATCTGACCGGCGTGCAGTGGTTCTATTACATCGCCTATCTGCTGCAGGCGCACACAGAGCAGATTGGGCGGATCAAGGCGGACCCAGGATATCCGAAGAACTGAAAGCCCTGCTGCTAGCCGGCGCGATCAGCAGAGGGCGACTACTTGAAATTGGTTCTGACACTGACTCTAAATCCGGCGGTCGACGTATCGATCGCGACGGAAAGGATCGTCTACGATGATCGCGTCTACATCACCGCTGAGTCCTCGCAACCCGCCGGCAAGGGCATCAACGCGGCGAACGTGTTGCATCGTTACGGAGCAACGGTGGAGGCCATCGCCCCGTTCGGCGGCGAAATGGGCAGCCGCTTCGCGAACTTGCTGGCGGAGTCGCAAATGCCGGTGACGCTCATACCGGTGCACGGCCAGACTAGGCGGAATATAGCCGTCACCGACGCCGAGGGCTTGACGCTGAAGCTCGACCAGCGGGGATCAACGCTCACGGAAGAGGAACTTGGCCGGATTGAGTCGAAGCTGTTGGAGAAGTTGCCGCGGGCGAGCTGGCTGACGCTCACCGGAAGTTTGCCTCCCGGCGTGGATTGCTCCACCTACGCTCACCTAATCGCTCTGGCGCAAAAGCACGGAGTCTCGACGTTGCTCGACACCACGGGAGAGGCCCTGCCCCTGGCGCTGGCAGCGGGACCATCGCTCGCCAAGCCGAATCGCCCGGAAGCGGAACGGCTGCTGGGACGCAGCTTGTTCAGCGAGGCGGACGCCATCGCCGGCGCGGAAGAGATCTGCGCGATGGGCGCCGAGCGGGTGCTGCTGTCGCTGGGCAGCCAGGGCGCCGTGGCCGTGTGGGAAGGAGGGCGCTTGCGGGCGATGCCGCCTGTTGCCGCCACCGGATCGCCGATCGGGGCCGGCGATGTGCTGGGTGCGGTCTGCATTTGGGCGCTGCTGCGCGGCGAATCGTTCCCCGAGGCGTTCCGCTGGGCCGTTGCGGCGGGCACGGTCGCAGCCGGTTTGCCGGGCTTGGATTTCGGAGACCTCAAAGAGGTAGAGACGATGCGCCCCCGGGTCGAGGTCCACGAGGTCTAGGGCACCGGCGGGGCGTTCCGGATCTCTGCGGCCAAAGACTGCGTGAGCTCATCGAGGCTCCGGTTGGTGGCAGCGCTCAGCTGGCGCACGACTTCATTCATGTCCGAAGTGCTGACCTGCGCTTCGGAAGTCGCTGAGCCTTCCCATACGACTCGCATGGTTCCGCCCTCCAGCAGTTCCGCGGACAGGCCGCTGTAGACCTTGACGCCGGCCTCGTAGTCGACTTCTTCGAGCCGGTCGATGCGGGCGCGAAGCACATAGTCCGAGCGGGTCCGTCCGTCGAACCGGGCGACGCTGCTGAAGGCGCCGCTGGCCCGGATCTTTTCTATGAGCGCATTGGTGACCGCCTCGCGCGGATCCTGTGCCCAACGGTGATACTCGTAATAGCCGACTTCTTCCGGCTCGGGCCGGTAAACGATGCGATCCTGAGTCAGCATGCTGCTCGTTCGCAAGGGCATGATGACGAGCGTATAGGGGAGCGACTCAGCCGGCGGGGCCGGGGCCGCCGGGAGATTCAGGGCGTAATAGTGCGTAGGCGGAATCTTGCCGCCGCAGCCGAGCGTCGCCAATAAAGCGAAGAGCGGCAAGATCTTCTTGAACTGGCCCATGGTCGGAGCTAAGCTGCAACCTATTATGTCGGATGTCGTCTTTAACTGTCATAGCTGTGGAACGACCGTTCCGCTGGAATTCGGCGAAAAGATCTCCCGGCGGGATGAGTGTCCGCGCTGCGGGACCGATCTGCATTGCTGCCGCAACTGCCGGTTTTTCGACCCGGGACGCAATAATCAGTGCGCTGAACCACAGGCGGAGCGCGTCGTCGACAAAGCGCAGTCCAATTTTTGCGACTACTTTGAGGCCCGAACCAAGGTCGACCTAGCTGGCCGCCGAGCGGGCGGCGCGTCGTCGAAGCAGCAATTTGACGATCTGTTTAAGTAGTTCGCCGTACTGACGCCGGGGCCCCCCGAAGGCGATAACGTCGGGAGGGGTCTGCGCCCCGCGCGACCGACGGCGGCCCAATCGATGGCTGATCTATCTGCCTACTACAGGGTTCTTGACCTTCAGCCAGGGGCCAGCATGGCCGAGATCAAGACAGCCTGGCGAGATCTAGCTCAGGTTTGGCATCCGGATCGGTTCAGCGGAAACGAGCGGCTTCAGAAAAAGGCCGAGGAGACGCTGAAGGAAATCAACGAGGCCTACCACCGGCTGGCGAAATCGGCAGGTCCGGCCGATCCTCCACGAAAACAGCCTCGCTATGAGCCGGAAACCCACCAATCGGGACCGGCGGAGCCGGCCCACGAAAGTATCCTGGCCGAAGGCGTCGCGGCTTGGAATCTCTGGCGTAAGAAGTATATGGATGTGGCGCCGCGGCTTGCCGGCGTGTGGCTGGCCCGGCGTTCGCTGGAAGGTATTGACTTGCGGGAGGCCGACTTGGCCAGCGCAAACTTCGAGGGCGCCGACCTCTATAAACTTAATGGTTCCCGCGCGAGCTTCAAAGGCGCTCGATTGAAGGGCGCCGTGCTGCATCGCGCCATCGCCCTGGAGGCGGATTTTTCCGGCGCCGACTTCACCGCCGCGGACCTCTCGTCGGCTGATCTGCGCGGGTCGACCTTCCTGCGGACGCGCTTCGACGGCGCCAACCTGCTGGGAGCCCGCTTTGACGGTGCCGACCTCTCCGGGGCGATCGGTCTAAGCGAGACCCAACTGATGTCCGCGCTGCTCGACGACGCCACCAAACTGCCGGGTTAGATTATTTGGCCCGGCCGCGGAGGAACGCTATCTTAGAGCCTGGCGCGTTCGCCGGTTTCGATGGAACAGCTTGGTCTGGATTTCGCGCTCAGCCAGCGGCCGTTGACGGTCGCTGAAGTGACGGCGGCGATTCGCGATCTGCTGGAATCCGCCTTCGACAATTGCCGCGTCGCCGGCGAAATCTCCAACTGCCGGCGGGCGCCGAGCGGCCACTATTACTTCACGCTGAAAGACGGCGAAGCGCAACTGAAGTGCGTCTGCTTCCGGCAATCGGCCATGTACCTCAAGGTCAAGCCGCAGGACGGCCTGGAAGTCGTCGTCCGCGGCCGTATCGGAGTCTACGAGGCGCGCGGTGAGTACCAGCTCTACGTGGATTCGGTGGAGCCGCAGGGCCACGGCGCACTGCAACTCGCTTTTGAACTGCTTAAGAGAAAGCTCGCGGCCGAGGGTCTGTTTGAGGCCGAGCGCAAGAAACCGCTGCCGCGTATGCCTCAGCGCATCGGCATCGTCACTTCGCCGAACGGCGCCGCCATCGCGGACATTCTGCGCGTTCTAGGCCGGCGCTTTCGAGGCCTGCACGTGCGCCTGTATCCAGTCGCGGTGCAGGGCGAGAGAGCGGTTTCCGAAATTGCCGCTGGGCTGCGATACTTCAGCCGCAGCGATTGGCCTGAAGTGGTGATCGTCGGGCGCGGCGGCGGTTCGATTGAAGATCTGTGGGCCTTCAACGAAGAACTGGTCGCTCGGGCCATTGCCGATTCGAGCGTCCCGGTGATAGCAGCCGTGGGACATCAAACGGACTTCACGATTGCCGACTTTGTGGCGGATGTGCGGGCCCCGACTCCTTCCGCGGCGGCGGAAATAGCGGTACCGGAGATGGCCGAGTTGCTGGCTGGGCTGGCCAAGAGCCGGAACCGTCTGCAGCACGGGATCCGTTATCGGCTGGAGCGCGCGCGGCGGCGGATGCTCGAATCAGGAGTCGAAAAGCCCGCAGCGTTGCTGAGGCGCCGGACGACCCGGTTATCGCAGAGAATCGACGATTGCGAGATGCAACTGCGGGAGAGTTTCGTCAGTCGCTTGCGGCGGGCCGAGCGGCGTTTACGGGATACGCAACACCGCTTGGCGGAGGTGGATTTGCGAGTCCGGTTAGGCGGAACCCGGCGCTTGCTGGAGCAACTTCAGAATCGGATGCTTGTGGCCGGGGGGAAACCGGCGCAGAAAGGCCGCGCTCGTCTGGAGGCGGCCGCGGCACGGCTCCAAGCGCTGAGTCCAACGGCGGTTCTGGAGAGGGGTTACTCAATTCTCACCACGATGGACGGCGCGGTGGTGCGGCGCAGCGCAGATGCCCAGCCGGGTCAACTGCTGCGAGCGCGGCTTCGTGAGGGTGAGTTAGGCGTTCGCGTAGAAAGCGCGGACTCAAACCGGTCCGACTAGGCGGAGCCGGCTAACCGGAGAACAAGCCGGTTCGCTCCTTTGCTAGCTGGACGGTCTTTTCGGCGATGGGCGTGATGCGCTCGGCGCTGCGATGCAAGATGTGCCGCAGGTGGTCGCGGTTGTTCATCAGCTCGCGGTACTTGGCTTGGATCGGCGACAGGCTCTCGACCACCATGTCAGTGACGCGCTTCTTGAGATCGCCGTAGCGCATCCCGTCAAACTCAGCACGCATTTCAGCGTTTGAGGTTTCAGCGAAAGCCTGGTAGATCGCCAGCAGGTTGCGAACTCCGGCACCGGCCGTCTCCCATTGGACCTCGGGGTTGGAATCGGTCACTGCGCGGCCTATGAGCTTCTTGATGCGCCCGGGTTCCTCCAACATGCTGATGGCATGGTTGGCGCCCTCGGCGGATTTGCTCATTTTCTGAGTGGGGTCGTCCAGGCCCATAACCCGCGCGCCCACTGCCGGCAGCCGCGTCTCGGGTACGACGAACGTGTCGCCGTAGAGATGGTTGAAGCGTTCGGCGATATCGCGGGTAAGCTCCAGGTGCTGCGCTTGGTCTTCGCCTACGGGGACTATTTTGGCCTGGTAGAGCAAGATGTCCGCCGCCATGAGCGCCGGATAGCAGAACAGACCCGTTCCCACCGTTTCTTGATTGCCTGCCTTCGCCTTGAACTGGGTCATGCGGCCCAGCCAGCCCATCGGCGTGACGCAAGTAAAGATCCAGCCGAGTTCCACATGTCCCGGCACCTGGGACTGGACGAACACGGCCGAGTGATCAGGGTCTATTCCGGCGGCGAGGTACAACGCCGCGACCTGCTCGATGCTCTCGCGGAGGGCTTTGGGATCTTGGTAGACGGTGATCGCGTGCTGGTCGACAACGCAGAAAATCGGCTCGAAATCGTACTGAATCTTGGCCCAGTTCTTTAGCGCGCCAAGGTAGTTGCCGATATGCAAAACGCCCGAAGGCTGCATGCCGGAGAAGATGCGAGGTTTGCCGGAGGACATGAGCGGTGAATCCGCCATTCTAGCGTGGCGGCGCGCACCCGAGCGTTTTGAACTTGAGGCTCGCAAAAGGGCAGTGGCCTAGCAGCCTATAGCTGTCAAGGAGGCCGTCGCGCCGCCGCCGGTCAAGCTCTTAGGGCCTTACTTTGAAGCCGCCTTTAGAGGTGCAGCCAAATATCACTCGGAAGCCGGATACGTCACACGCGTGCCTTCCACTGTGGCGAATGAGGTAAGTACGTGCGCCTGTGTCCGCGTTGCGCTCATGATGTCCTCAACCCGTATGCCCCGAGCCTGCAGGGCATCCCCTATGAGCGAACGATGACATCGCCAAGGTACAGCTTCGGCGCACATGATCGCGACTTGATCCCGATTTGATGCCTCGACAAGCATCTTGAGAGCGTCTTCAAATTCCGGCGTTTGCATGTAATCAGCGAAGCCGCGGAACGAGGCGTTGCGCCATCCGGTATTGAGGGAGTCTTTTCGGGCGTGGCGCAACCCGCCCAACTCCTCCATGTGCGTGTAGCCTATGCCCGCCTGAAGGAGAGTCCCAGCCAAACTATCGCGATTGAATTGTGGATTGTGCCTGGAACGCGGGATTGTTCGCACATCTACCAATCGCGTTACTCCGTGAGCCTCGAGCATCTCGATGAACGTTTCGACACTTCGGGTCGAGTGGCCAATCGTGTAGACCACCGTGGGAGGAACGTGCGATCGGCCAGGTGCGGACATTGTGGGAGTCTTCAGCATTAGCTTCTCCAGCGTCCGTAATGCGTCGAGAATGCCGTATACTCCCGAGATCTCGACTTCAAGTAGCTCCCCACTCTCAAAGTTTAGTGCCTGACCTCACACGCTCAGCACCTTATGGCGAGCCCTGTGGATGCGATTGACCTTGCCGAGGATGTCGGAGGCCTCGGTAGTCTAGATGGACGGCTTGGAGCTTTGGTTGTGCTCGTCGGACACGGCCCGGAACCGGTTCCCCCGAAATAACGAGGCTGTATTGCGGTATATTACGATTGCGTGTATTCCGCCCGCGCACGTATGCGGGAACCCAGCCGACAGGCTATAGTCAGCCTCGCCTCTCGGGTGAAACGTGGACTTTGACCAGCTCCATACCTTCCTCGAGATTGTCCGCCTAAAGAGCTTTTCCAAGGCGGCGCAGACGTGTTTTCGAACTCAGCCGGCGATTTCAGCCCAAATCCGCCAGATGGAGCAGGAACTCGGAACGCAGTTGTTCGAGCGCTTCGGAAGCCGGATCTCGTTGACCACGGCCGGCAAGATCTTCGCTGAGTACTCGCAGCGAATCCTGGAAACGAAGGGTCAGGCGTTCGACGAGATTCGCGAACTCGAAAAGGTTCCCCGGGGTCAACTCACCATCGCCGCCAATGAGGCCACCTGCCTCAAGGTTCTGCCGTCGGTATTCGCGAACTACAAAAAGCACTACCCGGGCATCCAGTTGCAAGTCGTGCGCTCCTACGGATCGAAGACGGTGCAGGGAGTCCTCGACAATTCCGTGGACTTCGGCATCGCGCAAATTCCGATACAAGACAAGAAGGTGGAAGTGGTGCAGATCCACACCGACGAGATCTGCCTGATGGTGGGCAAAGATCATCCCCTGGCCGGCCGTCCCAAGGCCAGCGCCGAGGTGATTGTCGGGTACCCGCTGCTGCTGCCCAAGAGCGGCAGGACCAGGAGCCGGATTAACGAGTTTCTGGAAGACTACGAAGAGGATATAAAGATCTCGATGGAGTTGGAATCCAGCGAGATGCTGAAGCAGTTTGTCGTTGCGGATTTGGGCATCGGATTCATGGCGATGTCCCACGCCCGCGAAGAGATCGCCGCCGGCGAACTGGTTGCCCTGCGGCTGGAGCCGCTGCCGATGACGCGTACGATTGGCTTGATCTATCGAAAGGACAAAGCTTTGTCTAGGGCGGCGATCGGGTTTATCGAGACGGTAGCAGCGTTTGCGCGGGAAGCGGAAAAGCCGGCGGCTGAGAAGCCGAAGGCCCCCACCGCGACGGCGCGCAAGTCGAGGGTGTCATGAAATGGGTCGGTAGAACCGGTTTCGTCCGGGTTGCGTCGGCGCAAGGCGACAGGATTTACCGCTCGCTGGATGAGCTTCCCGCCGACCTGCGCGATCAAGCCCGGTTGGCGCTCGAGGGCTCCAACGCCGAGACGATCCTGATCGCCGATCCTGAATCGTACGAGCGCATCGTCAAGAGCGGCGGCGCTACGCCTGCCGAATTGCAGTGGCTTCGCCCCGCCAAATACGCCGAGGATGCCAGGGCGTCGAGTCCTGCCGAGGAACCGAAACCGGACAAGCAGTGGAAGATCGTTCTTGGCGTCGGAATCGTGGGAATCCTGGCGTTGTGGGCTATCTGGCTGTGGGCTGTCCAAAGCGGTATGTCGTAAAACCCGACAACAGCTTGGGATAGAAATCGGTCGACTTCTGGGGCAGCACTCCTCCCGAGAAAGAGATGCGCGCGACATCTTTCACGTCAACGGGGCGCAGCAGGAAAGCCGCTTGCGCGGCGCCCGAGTCCACTTCGGCGATGGCGTTGTCGAAGCCGCGGACGTAGCGGATGCCCTTCAACTCCTTCACGTCGTCCTCTGAAAGCCCCGCGGCCTCGGGGATAAGCGCCTTGTGGAGCAGGACGACATCGAGGCGGCGTTCGGCTTCCGAAAGCCCCTGGAGAATATCAGTGAGCGCATCCGGTTTGGGCGTCAGCAAATAGCGCACGTCGTCACCGGCCAGAGCCATGCCGATCGCCGCGCCGCTGTGCGGCTCCGCCTCAAGCGCCTGCCGCAGGGCGTCGTTGGAGGCGAGGCGCCGCACTTCAAAGCGCCGGGACGCTCGCTCCAGCAGCTGGCCCGGATCGAAATCCGCTAGATCCGAAAGGATGCGGTGGGTTGCCAGAACGACCAACCCCTCCGAACTCATATTGACGAGAGTCACCATGACCTGAGAGGCTCCGGGCATCTCCGGGTGCGCGCGCCCGTATGCCAGAGCCGTTTCGTAACGGTGATGGCCATCGGCGATCAGTAGCTTCCGGCCGGCCATCAGGCGCTGAATCTCGGCGATTTGAGCGACGCCGCTCATCGGCCATATCTTATGTACGATGCCCTCCGGCTCGCGGGCTTCCATCAACGGTTCTCCAACCGCGGCGGCGTCTAATATTTCGTCGATGCGGCGGGTCGGGTCGTCGTAGAGGAAAAAAAGTTGACCGAAGTAGGCTTGGGTCGCCTCGGTAAGCTTCCAGCGGTCCATCTTCGGTCCGCTGTGGGTGAGTTCATGGCGGTGGACGATGCCCTTGTCATACTCTTCGACGTCGGTGAGCCCAATGAAGCCCTTGCGGATTGTCTTGGCGCCGGTTTCCGGGTGATCGAATTCTTGGAAATAGGCGTAGAAACCAGGTTCAGGGTCCTGAGCGAGGATACCTTGCCGTATCCATTTCTCAAGCGTTTCCGAAGCCCGGGTGTAAATGTTGCGGGCGCCGTCGTCGCCCTCCACAGGCTTCCCTTTGATCAGCCGAACGAAGTTATAAGGGCTTGCTTCGAGGTATTGCTCCCGCAGCGCGTCGGGAATTTTGTCGTAGGGCTGGGTGACGAGAGTCGCCGGATCGCCCGCTTTCGGTGAGTAGCGATAGGGCCGAAACGGTAGGACTCGCGCCATCCGCACCAGCATAGCGAGACGCCTCGCTCAGCTCTAGTCAAGCTTCGAACGACGCCGCAACGCTTCCGCTACGATGGGGCCTTGAGGGTCGAAACAGAGTTCTTAATTATTGGAGCGGGCGTCGCCGGCTTGCGGGCCGCAATCGAGGCGGCGCCGGCAGGAGACGTTTTAGTTTTAACCAAAGATCGGCTGACCGAGTCGACCTCCGAGTACGCCCAAGGCGGTATCGCCGTGGCGTTGAGCGACGACGACGAGGTCAGTCTTCACGAACAAGATACGATCCAAGCCGGCGCCGGACTGTGCGACATCGGCGCGGTTAGGGCGCTGGTGGCGGAAGGGCCGACGCAAATCGAGAAGCTGATCGAGTGGGGCATCGAGTTCGACAAGGACGGCGGGCGATTGTCGTTTACCCGCGAGGGCGCACACAGCCGCAATCGCGTGCTGCATTCGCAGGGAGATTCCACCGGCCGCGAGATCGCCAAAACGTTGTATCAAACCACTCGAGCGATTCCGAACATCGCCTACCGCAGTTTCTCGGCCGTCGTGGACATCCTGCGCAACGAGCACGGAGAAGTCTGCGGCGTTGTTGCGTGGGACGAGAATGAGCGGCGGCTGATCCCCATCTACGCCAAAGCGGTTCTGCTGGCCACCGGCGGGCTCGGCTGCGTGTATTGGGAGACGACAAACCCGAGCGTAGCGACGGGCGACGGGATGGCCATGGCCTATCGGGCCGGGGCGCAACTGGCTGACATGGAAATGGTGCAGTTCCATCCGACGGCTCTGTTTACCGAGGGCGCGCCGCGGTTCTTGCTCTCGGAAGCGCTGCGCGGCGAGGGCGCACGCTTGCTCAACGCTGCCGGGGAGCCGTTCATGCACAACTACGATGAGCGCGGCGATCTGGCGCCCCGCGACATCGTTTCCCGGGCGATCGTCGCCGAGTTACGACGGACGCAATCCGGGCCGGCCTATCTCGACCTCACGCATCTCGACGCGGAGAAGATTCCCAAACGCTTCCCGCGCATCTATCAGACCTGCCTGCTCTACGGAATCGACATCACATTGAAGCCGGTGCCGGTTCATCCGGCCGCGCACTACGCCATGGGAGGGGTCCACACCGACCTGGCGGGCAGGACGAGCATCCCCCGGCTTTACGCGGCGGGTGAGGTCGCTTGCACGGGCGTACACGGAGCCAATCGCTTGGCAAGCAACTCGTTATTGGAAGGGCTGGTATTTGGAGCGCGCGCGGGAGCTGCGATGAGGGAGTTCGCCGGCTCCGCCGTCGCGAGCTCGGCGATTCCGGATCGAGGCGATCCGGCCCTGCTGCCGGCGAATACCGTCCACGACCTTCGACGGCTCGCCTGGCGGCGGGCCGGTATCGAGAGGTTCGCCGATTCCCTCCAAGAAGGGATGAGCGAATTGGAGCGTCTCTCGCCGCTGTTTCCGCTCGGCGCCATGCGCAACAACCGCCAGGGTTTCGAAGCGGACAACATCTACCTGCTGGCGTCGCTCATCATTCAGTCGGCGTTGGCCCGCGAAGAAAGCCGCGGCGCGCACTACCGCTCTGACTTCCCCGAACCCCGGCCTGAGTTTTGCCGCCACTCGCTGATAACATCCGGCGGCCCGGCCCGATTTCCCGATCTGGCGAACGGGCAGGTCGGATAATCGAAGCGCTTCAGTGGGTTTTCACGGCTCAGGCCGGTAATTTACCCGCAGGCGATGATCTCACGAGTTAGGGCATAATTACGCCGAGTGTTCGGAATCCCCTCTTTCGGCGGTTGGAACCTGTGGAGCCTCGGAGTCATTTTCCAGGTTCTGATGCTGATTCATTTCTTCCGCAATAGGCCGGAGTATTACTGGGGCTTCGTCATTTTCTTTCTCGGGCCGATCGGCGCCGTCGTTTACTTCGCCGTGGAAGTCATGCCGGGGATGCGCTGGAAACTCCCTGTCTTCGAAAGGTGGGAGCGGCGGCGGCGCAAGCAATGGTACGAGAAGCTTGTCAAAGAGAGCCCGTCCCAGGAGGCGCTTGGGCAGCTGGCCGCCATCTGTGCGCGGGAGGGGAATCACGAACGCGCCTTGGAACTCTACGCGGAAGCGCTCGACCGCGATCTGGGCGATCACGAAAGCCGTTACGGGAGGGCGCGATCCTACATGGCGACGCAGAACTATCAAGGCGCCGTCGAGGACTTGGCGGTCATTGTCGCCTCGGAACCCCACTTCAAGATGCATGCGGCCCAGTTGGCTCTCGCGGAGTCGTACGAGGCCCTTGGCCGGCCCGCGGAGGCGGCCGCTGTCTACCGCGCTGTCTTGGAACGCAATCCGGTCTCAGCGGCAAACTTCGGCTTGGGCAAAATCCTTGCCGAAAAGGGCAATACGGGCGAAGCTAAGCGGTTGCTGGAAGAGGTGGTGTCGAAGCAGACCGGCTTGCCGCGCTATCTGCGCAGGCAAGAACGGCCCTGGGTTGCGAAGGCGAAAAAACTGCTGAAGACCCTGCCGGCCTAGGGGAGGCTCACTTGACCTCGCACGACTGCGGCAGCGGAGTCGTCACCATGGTCAGCGTCTGGAGAGAGATCCGCCCGCCGACGCCAGGCCGCTCGCCGTCGGCGTCAAAGCGTCGTATGGGCAGCGTCAGATCGGTCTGGGCGTTTCTGCCGACCGTAAGCGAGACGCCGGCCTCCGCGGTGTAAGACTCCGACCCCCGCGGCTCGACGCTGATGTAGGCGGCGCTGCCGGCCGAGTCCCAAGATGCCAGTCTCATCGCGCCCGTCTTTTCCTGAACCATGTAGAACGGATAAACCCGCACCTCGGCCGTCCCCTGCGGCGCCTTTAACGAGAACACCGTCTGCGTTTCGCCGGGAGTCATCTCCATCGACTGAAAGCACGAGAAGCGTTGAGCCCAATCTGACTCGGTTTCCGCGGCGCAGGTTTTCTCGCCGGTCGCCGAGACGCACCAACAGGCCGGCTGTTTGGGACAGGATGCTATCGGCAGCACCGTCCCCGCCGAATCGATGGCGGCCGCTCCCCAGTACACGGGGAATGCTGCTGAATCTTTCTGGAAACCCGCGAGCAGGCCGCGGCGCTGAGCGAGAGTCGCGGCAATGTTGACGAGGCGGTTGGCGGAAGCTGAGGCGGCGGCCGGTTGGCGGGGCGCTGTCCGGCCCTTGCGAGCCACGATCGCCTCAAGCGCATCGACCGGCACGCCCTTGGCGGCTAGATCGGTGATGTCCTGCGGCTGCAGCACGGGGACTTCGTCGGCCGATTCGACGACTTTGACGATCAGCGAAGCCGGCAAGCCGGTCTCGGCCATCCGCACCAAGTCCTCCTGAGTCAGCACGACACGTTCGGCCTGCGCCCAGGCAATTGACGCCAGCGCCGCCGCCAGCAGGATCAGTTGCAGAAATCCTCGCACAAGCTAGAGTCTACCAAGGGATTCCAGGGCTATCGGGGGATAATCGGGGCAGATGAAGTCCGCGGGTGAACTCGATATCGACTTTCTCATCGCCGTCGCCCGCGAGGCCGGGGCGGCCATACTTGACGTCTATCGGACCGATTTCGACGTCGAGCACAAGAAGGATTCTTCGCCTCTAACCGAGGCCGATTTGCGCTCGCATCGAATTATCCTGAGCCGGCTTCAGGAGCGCTATCCCGATGTCCCGGTCCTCTCTGAGGAAAGCGGCGACAACGTCCCCTACGAAGTGCGCAGCAAGTGGAGCCTCTACTTCCTCGTCGACCCGCTGGACGGGACCAAGGAATTCGTTAAGAGGAACAGTCAGTTCACGGTCAATATCGCTCTGATGGAGAACGGGAAGCCGGTCGCGGGCGTGGTCTACGCGCCCGACCTGGACTGGATGTACTTTGGTTCGAAGGCAGGATCGTTCAAGTCAGAGGGCGGCGCTGAGCCGGTTCGGCTCGCGCCGACGCCGGCGCCGTCAAACGGCAAAATCGTCGTCGTCGGCAGCCGGTCTCACTCCACGCCCGAGATGGAAGCGTTCATCGAGGGGATGAAAAAGGACTACGGCGAGGTGGAGTTCATCGCCATGGGCAGTTCCCTCAAGTTGTGTACCGTGGCGGAAGGCAAGGCCGATATTTATCCGCGCCTGGGTCCGACGATGGAATGGGATACGGCTGCGGCGCACGCCGTCGTCACCCACTCGGGACGCCGGGTGTTGGCTTGGAGCGAGGATAATCGGGACCTCCCCTACAACAAGCCCGACCTGCTAAACGGCTGGTTTCTTGTCCGCTAGACGGTGCATCTCGCCCCTACGTATCTCGGAGCCCCAACCCTAAGGAATACAATCGACTTATGCGCGCAGTTGTCCACGTTACACTCAAAAAAACGGTGCTCGACCCACAGGGCCGTACGATTCGTTCCGCGCTGAACAATTTCGGCTACACCAGGGTTCAGGACGTTCGACAGGGAAAATTCTTCGAGATTGAGTTCGCGCAGGGAACGGACGCAACCGAGGCCCAGGCCGAGGCGCGAAAGTTTGCACACGATGTTCTGGCCAATCCCGTGATCGAGGAGTTCACTGTCGACTTTCAGGAATGAGGACGGAAGCTTATGTGCGGAATCGTCGGATATATCGGCCCTCAAGAAGCCACCCCCATCATCATTGATGGTCTCCGCCGCCTTGAGTATCGAGGCTACGATTCCGCCGGCATCGCGGTCGGCAACAATGGATCCGCATACGCCGTCCGGCGGGCGGCGGGCAAGCTGCGCATGTTGGAAGATGCGATCCGCGCCGAGCCTGTTGAAGGCAAATGCGGCATCGGGCATACTCGCTGGGCCACTCACGGCCAGCCGACCAAAGAGAACGCGCATCCCCATCGCGACGCTTCGGGCGACATTGTCGTCGTTCACAACGGAATCATTGAGAACTATCTCGACCTGCGCGCGCAGCTAAGAAACGAGGGGTACGTCTTCGTCACCGATACCGACTCGGAGATCATCGCTCATCTGCTCGACAAGTACAGCCGCAATACCGGCGTCACCCTAGAGAGTGCACTGATGGAGACGATCGAGCGGCTCCACGGCGAATTCGCTTTGGCCACCGTGTCGCGCCGCGACCCAGGCAAGATCGTGGTGGCGCGGCAAGGGCCGCCGGCCATCATCGGCCTGGCGCAAGACGAGTATTTCGTGGCATCCGATATGCTGGCGATCCTGCACCACACCAGGGACATCCTTTCGCTCGCCGACGGAGACATCGCGATCTTGACCGCGGACGGCGTAAAGCTGACGAACTTCCAGGGCGAGGCGATTAAGCGCCCCGTTCAGCACATCGCTTGGGATCCGGTGATGGCGGAGAAGGGCGGCTACAAGCACTTCATGCTCAAGGAAATCTATGAGCAGCCGCGCGCCGTCCGCGAGACGATGGTCAGTCGCGTGAATCGCCAGACGGGCGAAGTTTTTCTCGACAACCTCGGCATCACGCCGGATGAGATGAAGGCTTTCAAGAGTGTGCGCATCGCGGCGTGCGGCACTTCGTGGCATGCGGCTTTGGCCGGCAAGTTCATGATTGAGAAGTTCGCGCGCGTGCCGGTCGAAGTCGATTACGGAAGCGAGTTCCGCTATCGTGACCCGATCTTGGACGAATCCGTGCTGACGGTCGTCATCACGCAGTCGGGCGAGACGGCGGACACGCTGGCGGCTCAGCGCGAAGCGGCTTTAAAGGGTTCCCCGACGATTTCGATTTGCAACGTGATCGGCGCCATGATCACGCGCGAGACGAGGGGCACGATCTACACCCATGCGGGGCCGGAGATCGGCGTTGCATCGACGAAGGCGTTTACCTCTCAATTAGCGGCGCTCTTCACGCTTTCGATGTACATGGGGCAGGTGAGGGGGCGTCTCGATGAGGCCGCCTCCCGCAAGTTGGTCGGCCAGTTGTTCGTTGCGCCGAATGAGATTGAAGAGGCTTTGCGCACGGCGCCGGAATGCGAGGCTTTGGCCCAAAAATATCACAAGGCAACCGATTTCCTGTTTCTCGGCAGAGGCATCCACTATCCCATGGCGCTGGAAGGCGCCCTGAAGCTGAAGGAGATCTCCTACATTCACGCCGAAGGCTACCCGGCCGGCGAAATGAAGCACGGCCCGAACGCCTTGATCGACGAAGAACTGCCGGTCGTGGTCATCGCCACCTATGACCCTGACGATGAAATGAGCCGGACCCGCTACGAGAAGACGGTGTCGAACATCCAGGAAGTGCAGGCGCGGCGCGGCCGCGTGATCGCTATCGCCAATCGCGGCGATGAACAATTGCGCGAAATGGTCGAGGACATCATCGAAGTTCCTGCCACACACGAACTCTTGTTGCCGATGATCGAGATCGTCCCGCTGCAGTTGTTGGCTTACTACATCGCGGTTGTGCGCGGCTGCGATGTGGATCAGCCGCGAAATCTCGCCAAGAGCGTCACTGTCGAATAACGATAAAATTCGTGGGTGATTCACCGCCGATCGAACCTTGTCGCAGCTTGCTACTTGTTGCTGCTGGGCGTCGGCGGGGCCTTGTTAGCTCAACAGGCCTGGAACAGCGTTACCCATTACCAAAGCGAGTATGCGATCAGCGCGGACCTTCCCGCTGAGCCGCCGCTGACTTCTCGGCTTGTACTGGTCGTCCTGGACGGCGTTCGCGTTGATGCGGCGGCTGCAATGCCGCAACTCCAAGCCCTGGCGTCGAGGGGCTCGTCGGGCATTGCGATCGCTGAACTTCCGTCGCTGTCGAATCCGGCGCGAGCGACGCTCGCTACCGGAGCGCCTACCGAGGTGCACGGCGTCACCCATAACGAACGCTACAGTCCGCCGCCCGTCGATTCAATTTTCTCGCTGACGAAAAAGCAGGGTATCCCAGTCACTGTTTACGGCAGCTACTTTTGGCAAGGCGCCTTTGGCGACAGTCTTGACGCGTCCCGCGTTCACTCTTTTGAGAAGGAATTCGGACCGGGGACGGATGCCGGCCGGCTCGCCGAATGGCAGCAGGGTATCTGCAGCGAGATGACGCCTGTTATTTCAGCCGTCGACCGCGGGCTGATAGTAATTGGACTTACAGCGACGGATGAAGCGGGGCATGACTTGGGCGGGGCGTCGCCGGAGTATCTGCGTCTGGTCGCAACGTCGGATGAGTGTCTAGGCTCGCTGATCCAGGCGCTGGATGCCGCGAACACGACGTTCGTGGTTGTCGCGGATCACGGGCATATCCAGCGCCGCGGTCAAGGCGGGCACGGCGGAAGCGAACCGGAGGTTGTTGCGACGCCGTTGATATTTGCCGGGCGGGGCGTTGCGCGCAGTTCAGGCTGGACCGTTCGTCACCTAGACGTAGCCCCGACCATCAGCGCGTTGCTGGGTCTGCCGCTTCCTGCGAACAACGAAGGCGAAATCCTGTATCAGGTATTGGATCTCAGCGAGCAGCAGAGGACCGCGCTTGAGGCTCACGCAGCCGAGCAGCGCGCTGCGCTCGCCCAAGGCATGCCCGAC
>CAMPKL010000002.1 GCA_946887065.1 uncultured Bryobacterales bacterium | reverse complement strand
CGGTCATGCCGCAGGCATAGGTCACATCCGGTTCGACGTACAGGCCCGCGCCGCAAGGGGCCATCTGCACGGCTGAATTGGACCCCATCGTGAAACCGTTGTCACTCATGTAGTAGAGACCCGGTAGGAATAGCGCCATCTCGTTCTGGATGTTGATTCCAGTCGGGTAATTGCCGGGGTGGTAGATTCTGCAAGCCTTGATCGTATTCGGGCAAATACCAGCTCCCGGCAGAAGCGTGTCATAGGTGGGTCCGTTGAACGGTGCATCGCCAGGCTTGGCCGGGTCCAATGTCATCTGCCCCGGCCCGGCCAAAGGATCGTCGATCGGAAGCGTCTGGAGATAGGCGTCGGGCGGCAAGATTTGGGCGCCGGGATAGCCGTTTGAGGTCGCGCTGAAATCGAAAGGACCGCCGTGATTGCCGAACTCGCCCCCGTTGCCGTCGCAGCCAAGCAGGCTGCCGCCGGGGCCCGCTCCGGATAGGTCGACGAGGTTGGAGTTGCCGCCGCCGCTCACGACAAACGAGTTTCCGCCGCCGTTGCCGCCGCCATTGCCGCTACCACCGCCGTTGCCATTGCCGTTGCCCGTCGTGGTGGTACCGCCTGTTGTGCCGCCGGTCGTGGTTCCACCGGTCGTGCCACCCGTGGTGCCGCCGGTTGTGGTGCCGCCCGTCGTTCCGCCATTGCCATTGCCGTTGCCGTTTCCGTTGCCGTTTTGCTGTGCCGCGGTAAGCGGCGAACCACCCCCGCCGGAGACGAAGGGCGCGACCGAATTGACCTGGATACTCCTAGGCGGTCCGCCGCAGATGGTGATCTGGGGATTGCCGTTAATGGACATGGCCTCGGGTAAATCCGGGTGCATGACGAGAATCGGTACCGGAGAGATTTCGATCAAAATCGCCGCCACGCCACGCGCTCTGATGGTGGCGCCCATCCCGCCCACGAGCTGGGTGAGGCCGGACGTGAAGGGGCGCGAAATCGTGACGCCGACGATCGCCGGCGTTTCCGCACTCAGATCACCCACTCCGTCAATGCTGGAGGGGAAATCGACTTCGATCAAGTCGGAACCGCCCGCAACGCCGAAACCATGTTGCCGGGCAAAGTGACAAGGCGTGCGCAGGTCCGTGCCGTTGGCGCAGGTGAACGGCGTGCCGTCCATGAGGTTGCTCCCCGTGTTCGTTCGGGAATAAATGCTCGTAATCGCCGCCTGAGCGGCCGCGTCCGCGGCCGCCTGAGCCATCTGCCTGTGGGTGTAGTAGAGCGAAGATTCAACCGCCCAACCGACAGCGCCTAGCAGAAAGATGCCGAGCGCCAGCAATAGCAAAATCACGGCCTGGCCGGTTCGCGAGTTCCTCATTGCTTCTACCCCTTCCCCTATCAATAGGTAACGATCCCTTCCACGCTGGCAGCGAGATTCGTCTGCATCGGCAACAATATAAACGGCTGGTACGGATAACTCACGCGAACCGACACCGGACCGCCCGGGTCGTTTGACCCCGGCCAGGTTGTAGTGACTGTTACCTGCGCCGGGTCGATCAAGGAGCCCTTTGTGAAGTCCCGCACAATGGTCTCAACCTCTGTTGTGGTTGCAATATACCCGCTATCGTTGCTGGAGCCGTGTACGGAAGCGTAGCGCATCGCGACGCGGGACGCATTAGCCAATGTTGTGTACGACAGCAAAAGGCGGCAGATTTCGAAAGTTCCGAATATCGTCAATAAAAAGAGCACGATGACGAGCTGAAACTCGATTATAGACTGACCGGAACGGCTTCGATTTCTAGGATCGGTCAATTGAGTACCCTCATCAAAGACTGTCGAATGATCGTCTGGGGCGGCGGGGAGAGTGAAATGCCGAAGACCGGGATCTCGAACAGGGGGATGAAAGGCGTGTAGGTATAACCGACGTCGACCCAACCGTTGAGATAGGCGACGCCTTCGGGGCGGGTGTCGATCGGGGGGTTGGTGAAGGTAAACGTCCCGGCGGCGGGACCTTGCTCGGTGCAAGCGGGGCTGGTAGGGTCGTTGCGATTCTCCAGGCATACGCGAATTGCAACGGTGTTTCGATTATGCAGAGTGTAGGTATCCTGCTCGACGAGCGTCCAGACTTGGCTGGCCGTTGGGGTTCTTGTATTGCGGATCGTGGCGCTGCCGTAAATAAAATTTTGGGAGGCGTTACGCGCGGCATTGGCTACCGTGATCGCCGCGTAAAACATGCCGCCAAAGTTTACAACGTTGGCGATAACAAGCAGGAGAAAAGGAAGGATGAAGGCCAACTCAACGAGTGCCTGACCTCCGCGCTTGCTCTTATATCTATTCATCGCCCCTCTCCTTTCCAGGATGCTACACACGCCGCGCAAACCGGTTGAAGTCGCGTTTTTCAGCTCGTCTGAGGAAGACGAATTCGACCCGAACGCCGTCTTGCGCCGAACCAACGATTTTCGCCCTGACACGCACCGAATCGCCGGCCGGTTTGCCCATTTTCGAGAGCTTAGCGTAGTGGTCATCATATCTCAGAGTCATCTCGACGACAGTTCCCGGATACCAACGGTCTTCGGTCTGGACGAGGGCTCCTTTCCTGTTGAGGCTCTGGACGCTGTGCGGCGCGACCGGTCCCCCGTTGCTATACAGAGCAACGACCGGCCGGACTTGTTCGCTGGGCGAAATGCTTACCTCGTCGCCGACCTCGGTTTTGGAGTCGCGGACCGTTCGAGCCGGCAGTTCCAAAAAACTGCTGATGTGATCTGGGAGCAGCTTGAAGCGGAAAGGGCGGAAGTCTTCTTGGATGTCGACAACCTGATTGGACGGATTGAGACACACGACGTCGACCGGGGAAGTAACGCCGATGGTATGGAGCACGCGGAACGCATTGATCCAGAGGCCGCCGCCAGGGCGCAAATGTGCGCCGAGGGCGAGGCCGCCCCAACGATCGACTAGCCCGTCAGCTACATCAGCCCCTAGGCTGAGAACCGACTCGCGGGTCTGATTGAAGACCAATACTCGTTCTCGCGCCATTATCATGACTCCCCTCCGGCTCCCCGACGTACGTCAGGTCAGCGGTTGGCTGTCCTCCGGCCTTGGTACACGCCAGCGCATCGCGGCTGCCGGCTCCTGGACTCCTTCCTCTAATTGCCGCTCAGCGAGCTGATTGAGCCATTCCCGTGTCGAGGACGCTCCTTCCATACTCTCCGCCGAGCAGATGACAACCTGATCTCCGACCCGCGTTTGCGATTCGTAGATCGTCCTAACGGGCAATTCCAACACGCTGTGGGCGCTGCGGCGCAACGGCGTGATTCGAAACGGACTGACATTTTCAATCAGGTGCACTACTTCTCCCCCAATCCCGAGGTAGACGACATCGATTGGAAAAAACAAACCAATCGTGTGAATTCCCTGGCATGGCGCCAGCCAAAGGCCCTCATTCGGTCCTAGTCTCCTACGTCCAATGAGGCCTCGGAGCCGGCTTAGGTGGGTATCAGCCACTCTGGTGTCCAGGCTCATGAACGACTGCCTCGTTCGATTGAATACGCATACCCTATCGTTGGGCATTTCTATTTTCCCGTCCGGCCGGATTTACCGGCGCTCCCGATCCCGCCTCCTGTGACGAAATACTCGCTGCTCAATCGAGTGGCTGGGGGACAGCCTCCTTTTCTAGTGGTGTACGAATCGTGCACCGCGCTTCGGGCACTGGCTGCTTTCAAAACTTCCTAGTCGATCTTCGTCCGCCTACGTTGAATCAGAATCAACAAGACGATAACGAAGGCGATGCCGGCAACGGCGCGAATTAGCGTGACGTCATTCATTGAGTGGTCTCCTTACTGTCCACCAAAAAAGGTTCGGAATGACTCGGTGATACGAATCATCGCTGGCCCCAAGGTGACTACGAAGATAGAAGGGAAGATAAAAAATACAAGCGGGAAAACGAGCTTGACGGTTGTTTTTGCCGCTTGCTCCTCCACCTCTTGCGTGCGTTGGACGCGCAGGGCGTCGGAGTGGACGCGAAGCGCTTCGGCGATGCTGGTGCCGAACTGGTCGGTTTGGATCATCATGGCGACCCATTCGCGCACGCTGTCCACGCCGGTGCGATGCGCCAAGTTCCGGAAGGCTTCGCGGCGGCTCTTGCCCGCGCGTTGTTCCAGGTTCACGAGCACGAGCTCTTCGGCGACATCCGGCTGGCTCAAGTGCATCTCTTCGGCGACGCGCAAGATGGCTTGATCGAGACCGAGTCCGGCTTCAACGCAGATGGTCATCAGGTCGAGAGCCTCGGGCAGTCCCAAGCGAATTTCCAGTTGGCGACGCTTCATCTTCCAGCCGACCCAGAAGTCGGGAAACAGGAAGCCGATAGCGGCCGCGGTTACATAGACGAAGAAGGCGCCGTAAGTCTGCAGTCCGAACGCCGTTGCGAGCAGAATGAAAACGATCGGCGAGACGACTTTGGCGGCGTAAAAAATGTCGAGGTAACGGTCGCGCCGGTAGCCGGCCCGCATCAGACGGATCTGCGCCACGCTGACCTCTTGCGCGCTGCGGGGGACCAGATCCTTCAGCGGATCGACCAAGTTTTCCACGGGTCCGGGTAGGGTAGCTGAGTCCTCGTAGTACTCCTGCAGGTCATGAGCACGCTGTTCAGGCGTCATCGGGAGGCTCGGCGATGCCGCACGGGCCAGGCGCGTGTGAATGGTGCGGCGGTAGCTAACAATGAGGCCGCCGCTGATCACCAAAAAGAAGACGGCAATGAAGATGAGGACTGGTAGCGTCATTTCTTGCTCCTCACACGCGGATCCGAATAATGCGTCTGATGATGACGGCGCCGATGAACATCATGATCGTCGCCGTCACCAGCCAACGCCGCCCGCGGTCGGTGGTCCATAACGTCGACATGAACTCAGGCCGAACCATGAACAGGCCGATGCCGAGTATCAGCGGCAGCAGACTTAGAATCCACCCGGTCAGACGGCCCTGCGCTGTGTGTGTGCGAATCTGTCTTTTCAGGCGATAGCGCTCGCGAATGACCCGCGCCACTTTCTCAAGAACTTCGGCCAAATTGCCGCCCGTTTCTCTTTGGATCAGGACGGCGGTAACGATGATGCGGACGTCTTGGAGCGGCACCCGCTCGCTCAGGTTGTACAGCGACTCCTTGAGTTCAAGGCCGAAGTTTTGTTCGTCGAAAGTCTTGCGGAATTCGCTGCCGATCGGATCGGGAACCTCGTCGCCGACCATCTTGAGGCCCGCCACGAGCCCGTGGCCCGCTCGCAAAGCGCGGCAAATCAAGTCGATAGCGCCCGGCAACTGAGATTCGAACACCAGGAAGCGCTTGTTGCGGCGATACGCGACGTAAAGAATAGGAATGCTGCCGGCGCACGCGCCGGTCACAGCGGCGATAGTCGATATCTCCGTTCTCCAGTAGGCGATGGCGGCGCCGAGCACGGCCGCGGCGCCGGTTCGCGTGAGAAGATCGCCAATCGTCCAGGGCACTTCGCTCTGAATGAGGAAGGTACGCAACCTGCCGAAGAGCTCGATCCGGTGCAGGATTCGGTCCATGATGGGCAGCGATCCCAGCAATTCATGGCGGAGCAGGTCGAGCCGGTCGTCATCATCGCCGCCTCGGCGGGCAGCCATGCTGAGGGCCTCAAGGCGACGCGAGACTTGTTCACGACGTCTGCGCTCTTCGGCTCCGAAGATCGACGACGCCAACAAGAACATCAGGAAGACGAGGAGAAAGACGGCAATTGCAACGGCGAGTGCGCTCATGAGAAATTCTCCGCCGGTTAGGCGACCTCCATTGCTCGTTCAAACAAACCCGATGGGAGGGCAATGCCGGCCATGCGGATCTGTTCGAGGAACTTGGGACGAATGCGGCTCGGTTCGAAAGCTCCGATGATCTTGCCGTCTCGTCCTACGCCCTTGCGCTGGAACGAGAAAACGTCTTGCATCGTGATGAGATCCTGCTCCATGCCGGTGATCTCGCACATCTTGACCAGTTTGCGGGTGCCGTCCGACTGCCGGGTGAGCTGGAGCACGATGGTAATGGCGGAGGAGATCTGCTGGCGCACGGCTTTCTCCGGCACTTGCAGGTTCGCCATGGCAATCATCGATTCGAGACGAGAGAGGGCGTCACGCGGCGAATTGGCGTGGATCGTGGTCATGGAACCCTCGTGACCGGTGTTCATGGCCTGCAGCATGTCGAAAGCTTCATCGCCGCGAACCTCGCCGATGATGATGCGGTCGGGGCGCATACGCAAACTATTGATGACAAGTTGTCTTTGGCGGATAGCGCCATGGCCTTCAATATTGGCTGGACGGGTTTCAAGTCTGACGACGTTTTCTTGCTGGATCTGCAGCTCTGCCGCATCTTCAATCGTGACCAGGCGTTCGGTGTTCGGAATATGCTTGGAGAGCATATTCAGGAAGGTCGTTTTGCCGCTGCCCGTGCCGCCCGAAATGAGGATGCTGACGCGGGCTTTCACGGCGGCCTTCAAAATCTCGAACATCTCGGGAGAGAGGCAATGCCACTCAATCATTTGTTCAACCGTCACCGGCGCGCTTCCGAAACGGCGAATTGAAACGGACGGCCCATCCAGCGCCAAAGGAGGAATAATCGCGTTGACGCGCGAGCCATCTTCTAGTCGAGCGTCGACCATGGGCGACATCTCGTCGATGCGCCTGCCTACCTTCGATACGATCCGTTGAATAATTTGCATCAGGTGGTCGTCATCGCGAAATGAAGTGTCGGCCACCGGGTAGAGTTTGCCGGAACGCTCGATGAACACCTTGTCCCAGCGATTGACCAGGATGTCGGATATGGTTGGGTCGCGCAGCAGCGGTTCGAGCGGCCCTAATCCGAAGACTTCGTCGAGCAGTTCGCCCTGAAGCTGCTGTTTCTCCGTCGCGCTGAGGGGCACCCGGTCTTCTTCGAAGATTTCCTGTATGAGCCGCACGGTCGCTTCGCGCGCCCGGTCATTACCGACACGCCCCAACTTTTCCAAGTCCAGCTTGGAGAGAAGCGTTCTATGAATTTCTGCTTTGAGATTTCTAAGGTTGAGTCGGTCCATGACGCAAATAGTCCTCTATCCTTTCGCAGGGGCCTTCTTAAACAACGACAGCCAGGAGCCGCCCTTCTCCTCGGTCTGTTTGCCTGTAAACGAGCGCGCCATGGCCTCCAGGGCTTGGGAGACGGGAGACGCATTGTCGGCGAGGGGGACGCCCCGGTTGAGAGCATCCTGAATTCGTCGAAAGTCATTCGGCACGTTCCAGCGCACTTTTGTTCCGAGCGTGTTCTCGACCTGTGACTGGGATAGCTGCTCTTTCGCTCCGACTCGATTCAGCACAAGCTCCATTCGCGGACCGGTTCCGATGGCTGCCTGAAAATGGGAAATAAGCCTTTGGGCGTTTCGCACGGTCGGGATGTCCGCTTGGATGACAAGGTAAACGAGATCCGCTCGCTGCACTGCGGCCGCGGTGTGCTCGCCTCCGGAGCCGGCGTCCAGGACCGAGTACGCGAAGTTCTGACCGAGCAGGTCTAACAGCGTATCGAGGGCGTAACCGTCCGTAACTCGCTCCGGCTCATAGGAGTCTGGACCGCCGAGTACGGAAAGACCGGAAGGGTGCTCCGCAAGCAGTGCGGACAAGAAATCGTAGTCAAGGCGACCGGCGCTCGCAAGCGCGTCCACCACGCTGAATTTAGGATCCAACCCGAGCGATAAAGCGGCATCGCCGAGCTGAGTGTTGAGATCGACGAGGCAGACGTCGTCCCCGGATTCCTTCTGGAGCGCGAGAGCGTAGTTGGCTGCTAGCGTGGTCGAACCGACTCCGCCCTTCGCTCCAAGAAACGCCACGTTCCGCCCGCGGCGACGAGGACGTTCAATGTTGGCGTCGGGGCGTCGGCTGGCGGCCCGCTGCAACGCCTGGCTAAGTTGTTCGCTGTTTAAGGGGACGGACAAAAACTCACGAATGCCCGCGTGCATGCAACGGACAACCAAGTCTGCGTCCTTCATAGCCGAATACGCCATCACGGTGATCGATTCGGTCGACGACGCGACTTGCTGAATCAAGGCCACGCCCCCCTCCGGATTGCTGTCTAGCTCAACGAGCAGCACATCTTGCTCGGTGAGATTGCTCAGCGCGTGACGCTGGGAGACGTCCGGATAGATTGCGTACTCTCGCGCCACATGGGCATTGCGCAGCGCGACCGCATCGCACACCTGACGGCGCAAGAGTTCGTTCGGACCAACTACGACAACGGACAGGTCGCTCATGATGGGTGTTGTCCTGATTCCTATTCCAGGGGCTACTGGTTCTCGGCTTCCAATTCGACGTTGCTGACCTGGCTGCCTCGAATCATCATGATCGAGATGGGCTCCGGCGCAGGGGGAGCGATTGGCGCTGGAGGCGGGGGCGTCGGCCGGCGAACTGCTGCTACTGGCCGCGGGGCGGGAGCGGCGCCAGCGAAGAGTTCGCGGCGACCGACCTTAGGCAGCTTCTTGGCTAACTCTTCCTCGTTGTCCTGATCGACGGCGTTGCGGAGAACGAGTTGGATGCGACCTTCGCTGGCGGCCAGGATTACCTTGGCGGCATCTTCGGGCGTGCAAAGGAAAGTCACGACGTTGACCCGCTGGGGCTTTCCTTCGGCATCTGGCTGAATGGACTGTCCGGCAGCCAATACGGTGACGTCTTCCAGGATGGTTTGGGTGAGCAACTCTTCGCCGCTGCCCGGGTTGCCGGTCAACATGACGTCCACATGAGTTCCTGCGACGACGAAGCCGGCGACCGCGACGACTTCGTCGACACGAATTGAAACGGCGCGCATGCCTTCGTCGATGACCGCCGAGAGGCCTGCTCCGGAACCTTCCAAGGCCAGCTTAGAAGTCAAAATCGGTTCTCCCTTAAAAACGGGGTAGATTAGCGGCCGGCCGATCAGAGCTTCTTTGTCCATCGCGGTGCCCGCTGGCAAGTCGCTGGTAGGCCATCTGGCAACGGCTAAATCTTCCGCTGTCAATGGTGTGCCGATCGTCAGGTCGGCAGCCGCAATGACCACCTCCTGTCCCTGAGCCTCGGCCGGAGTCGCGGACGCTAGCTTGCTGTAAACCAGGTAACTGGCGGCTAGCGCCAACACGAGCGCCAATGTGAATGTGAGTGCTAGCCGTGATTGATTTGCCGGCATGATGTTCCCCCTAAAAGCTAGACGTACAAAAATGAAAACAAAACCCCCGCTGCGATCGCCGGCCCGTAAGGCATCGAAAGCGCGGATGGGTTGTCCAGACTCACCTCGGAATTCTTGCGAATCCCGTGCTGAGTCCAGCCTGATACTAACGAAAGCGTGCTGCGCAGGGCGTGGCCCAGCCGGCCTTTCCGCGATACGAACAAGACAGCCAAAATTCCGCCTGCTAGGGCGGTGCCAAACAGAACGTAAACCATTTGGTACAGGCCCAGCCAAACGCCCACAGCCGCGAGCAGCTTGCAGTCGCCCATGCCGAGCCCGCCCAGTAGATAAATTGGAACCGTCGCCACGAGCGCCAGGGACATCGCTGCTAGGCTTTCCCACAATCCGACGCGGCCCTCAATGGCCCAGCGGAGCAAGAGCCCAATCAGCAGATATGGCCCAACCAACCAGTTCGGAATCCGGTGTTCTCGGGAATCGATTACGGCTGCGACGAGAACGACGACAGCGGACACGATGAAACTGAGAGTACGGTAATCCATAAAAAAATCGTTGCTGAACAGTGTGCGATAAAGGGCAAGCCGCCGGAAAACCGGCAGCTTGCCCGTCAGCCAGAACCGAGCGTTACGGCGTACCGAGATACGTAAAGAGGGTTTGGGAGATTGCGTTGAACGCGGTGTTGATGCCGTTGGCCAAATCGCCCATTCCGACGATCGCCGCAAAAGCGATCAAGGCTACGATCAGCGCGTACTCGACCAAGTCCTGACCTTTCTCTTCCTTGAGGCGGTCGAACTGAGCGAGCAAACGAACATAAAGGGTCTTAATGTCCATAGAATTAGTCCTCCTGTAAAAACCGCCGGATCCTTGCCCGAGCGGATGCTTCCCGTATGGCACGTTGTAGGCCAATCTCCTTACGACGGTCATAAGATTCTAAGTCACCGGATAATAAGGGATTATTAGAGGGTGGTACGACTGTATCCGCATACGCGCGTATCCAGTCGAAATTCTGACCGTCTACGGCCGTATCCCCTTTTATGGATGCATCCCGAGCCGAGCTTCCGGACTTGCGTCAGGATATGCCGCCGGATAGAGGCTCTTGAAGCTGCCGATCGGTCCGATGGCGCCGATCCGATCTCCCGTCAGGGTCTTTCGTAAGCCGGAAGTGGAATCGACTATTTTCTCGAGGTAGCGCTCGTACTCTTCGTCGCGAGGCATCGGCAGGAATAGGAATTGTGTGTAGGGGAGCAACGATTGGGGCGGCACTTCCACGTGGCTGTCTCTGTTTTGAGCCGTCAACAAGCGAACTTGGCCGGCGGCACGGGCGGCTGGGTAGGCGTAGATGCGGTATTCCGGCAGGTAGTAGCTGGCGTGGCGAAATCCGTGGAAGTGCGCGTCCAAGCCAATCAATACTGTGGTCTTGGGATCGTACGTGGCTCGTACGAACGCGACGGTTCGCCCCCACTCGCGTTCGAACTCCAGGACGCTTCGGCGGCTAAAATACATCGGCGCGCTGAGGAAGATCCAGGTGTTCAGCGCGGCCAGGGTCAGAAACTGGATCGGACGCGCGTGCGGCCAGCCGAGCGGTGATCCGCTGGAAGCCGCCGACCCAAACCAGGCGAAGAGCGGCGGGGTGAGGACCAGCAGATAGCCGCTGTTTACATAGTTCAGATAGATAAACGTGAAGAACAGTAGACCGGGGATCAGCCACACAGCGAAAAAGAGAGAGCGTTCCACGTTTCTCTCGGCACCGCCCTTTACGCGACCCCACGCCGCCGCCGCCGCGACGGTGCTGAACGAAAAGAATCCAAATGTCATGGCGAAGATGACCATGATCGCCACGCTCCTTGCGAACACCAGCCACACGCCTCCTACTTCGGTGGTCGTGAAGGCAGTCCGTTGACCGGCAACAGCGGTCCACAAATCGTAGAGGCCCCGGAAGTAGGCGGCAGGCCCGCCCGACTCGGCGGCCATCGGCAGGAACCACGCGGCGCAGATCAGTGCCAGAACGCCGACCGCTTTCGCCTGCGCCGCTTTCGGCTTCCCGCTTAGTGAGAACAGCCAAAGCGGACCAAGGAAGAGACAGGACGACTGCCTGAATCCGATGCAGAGGCCAAGAACGGCCGCGCTGATGAGTGAGCGGTCGCGCTTGCCGCTATAGGTTTGCCAACAAAGCCATCCGACTAGGGCGGAGAAGAAGCCCTCGACAACGTACACCAACGCGACTGTTCCATGAAACCAGTAAAGAGGAGAGAAAACGAAGATGAACCCGGCTGCGAGCGCGGCATTTCGATCATAGAGTTCCTCGGTTAACCGGTGGATGGCGATCACGGCTAGGCAGCTAAACACGACGCTAATCGCCACCAAGGCGTCGTTCGCATCCGGCAAGACGAGAGAAAACAGCCGTCCCAACACGATGTATAGGTAGTAACCGGGCGCGTGCGGTTGGGACACCGTCACGTCGAATCGCTGCATCCCCGTCGCGAAGTTAACCGAGTCGAGGTCGTAGAGCAGTTTGGTTCGGAACAGGACTCGGGTGACCAATACCGCCGCCGCGAGCACGGCATATTGCCCGATGCGGCTCTCTAGAATTCGGTTCATGTCGGCCTCGGAAGCGAAGAAAGCGCCTCGCCGTCCGTCACCTTAGAATCTTCACCGAATGCAAAGAAGGCGATTATTGCGAGTCCAAGAGCCACATAGGCGAACGGATAAGCGACATGATGAATGAGCACCGCCAGCACGGGCCATGGCAGGACCGCCGCGCCGATCAGTAAAGCCGATCCAGAGAAGCTGGCGGCGAGTACGAACGAAGAGGCATCCTGGAAGTACGCGTGCGGACTCAGAAGCACGGATGCGACGATCGCGATCGGCAGCGCCCGATCGATGGCTCTCGATTGGCAGGCACGAATTAAAGCGATGCCCACTGCGGTTGCCGGCAGAACGGCGAAGAGGACCCCGGCGTGAAGCCCGATAGCCCGTAACGTAGCCATCGTCTCCGGTGAGTAATCCGTCGTCGCAGCTCCCAATAGTTCCCGCCATTGAGCCACGCCGGTCCAACCGACCATCGAAAATGAAATCCCTGCCAAAACCAAGCCCCCGCCCAGAAACCAATATGCCGTAGCTCTCTTCCCGCAGAAGAACAATGCGGCCGGCACGAGCCAGATAAGATGCGGCTTGACTAAACACAGTGACAACAACAGACCTGCGGATCTCTCGTCTCCTCTTTTCATCAAGACGATGCTGTAAGCCAGCGCCCATGTGATCAAGATCGTTTCCTGACCCAACTGAACACTCCATAGGAAAGGCGGGTAGCACAGCAGCCACGGCCGAAAGGTACGTAAAGCGGGAAACCAGACTGGAAGCTTCCACACCAGAATCAGAATTCCCAGAAGGTTGCCGAAGATAGCTAGCTTCTCGACCGCTCTGTAGGGAAGTTGCGCCAGAAGCGCCCACGGCAGCGCGCCGAACGCCGGCCTATTGTAATAGTGATAGGGGCTGACGGGCGTTCCCTTTGCGGCCAATTCCTGTTCCAGCGGCAGGTAGGCCTGCGGACTATAGATATCGGCCGCACGGCCCGCGGCGACGAGTTGTCCGGCGAAGTAGAATTGCGCCAGATCAAATGGAGTGGGCGGCGGCGAGGAGAGCGGCAAGTACGCAAAGAGCGCGGCCACGACCCAACTCGCACCCATCAGGAGGCGTCGTTCAGCGGGAGAAGCCATTCTTTCCGCCTTCAAGCTGGCCGGCCGCCCGGTCCTTCAAAGGAGTCGGCTCTCCCAATCGCGTCATTGCGGTTGCAGTTTCTCCCTCGGCCGGGCGTCTCGTGAAAACGACGGCTACATCGTCCGCATAGGCCTTTCGCCAGTTGGGCAGCAGTTCGATGGCCCTGCCGATCTGCGAATTGGCGGCGAGGACACAGTAGTCGATCTGGTACTTGTCGAGCAGCCTGTGCGGCGACTCCTGCAGCGTATACCAGCGCATGTAGTCGGCCAAAACGCCTGTCCAGTCAAAGATATCGGTTCGACCGTCGACAAATACCTTGCGTTCCGGCGCGGCCCAAATAAAGTAGCCGCCCCAGACGTACTCATTGAGCAGATTGCCGCTCACCCCGTTGTCTTGCAGGTAGGCGATGGCCGCGGTCGGGTAGCCCTTATCGATCTGCGACTGGAGCGTTGAAGCGCTCGGAAACTTCCACCAGATCAACACTAAAGCAGCCGCCATCAGCACGGCGTTAATTTTTGGATGGTCGTGGCTCGCCCTGTAGCCGCGCCAGGAAGCGGCCAACAGGCGACAGACAACAGGTGCGGCCAAAATGCCGAAAACAAAAACCATGCGGCTGTGTCTGACTGCCAGGTACGAACCGAGCAATACGATGGCGATCTCTTCAAGCCGGACTTTCTTTTCAAGAATCAGCGCCGCCAGCGCGACAATCACCGCTATGACGAAGACGCCCATACCCCGCGGTTCCTGGAAGTTGAGCGGTTGCCATTCGGAAATATTGGAAAGGTTATCGCCTTGAGAAAAGAACAAGTTGAGGGGGTACACCGCCAATTCCCAACCAACGGGATTGACCAGCAGAGCCAAGCCGGAAGCGATAAAGGCGAAGCGGAACACGCGCAGCTTCTCACTCGGCCAGCGGACCGACTCGACCAGGCCCCAGCGCAGATTGATGTGTGCGGCGGCTAGCACCGTCGCCAGGACGACCAAGCCCAGAGCAAACGAACCGTGACAGTTGACCCAAACCGCGAACAGCGGCGGCAGTCCCCATAGCCAACGGGCGCTCCTCGTCCGACCGAGGTGAACAAGGGCGAGCAGGGCGATTAGGAAAATGTGACCAAGAAGCAGAGGCCGAACGGCGAGCGAGATCGTGCCGAAAAACCAGCCAATCAGCCCACCGATCAGGGCTACTTTCGGGTTGCCTGAGTAAGCGGAACAAAGCAGATAGAGGCTACCAAGCAGGATCGTTCCGGTCAGGCCGAGCCAGAGCATCAGACCGCTGAGGCCGCCCCATTTATGGGCCTGGTAGATCATTAGTTCAGGAAGCCACTCGTGGGGAATCCACGCATGGTTCTTGGTGGTGTAGGAGTACTCGTCGGTTCGCGGCAGTTCTCCGGTCTGCACGATTTTCTCGCCGACCTTCATGTGCCACCACATATCGGGATCCTGAATGCGGTTTACCCCTGACCAAAACGCGACGAGGCCCAGCAATACGACGATCAGGACGGGCAAAGCGAAAGCCCGCCGCCAAAAGCCGATCGCTTCCAGATCGCGGTCAGCCGGCTTGAGCGCTGTTTCTTCCGCTATCATCCGCCGCCCCATCGCCTTCCCTGGAAACTGACCGGCTCAGCAGGCGGTGTAAATACGCCCGAGTGATGCCGAGGCGCGAGGCGGCCAGAGTCTTGTTGCCCTCCGCCGCCTGCAGCGCGCCTTGGATTAAGTTCAACTTGAACTGACGGACCTGATCTTCGAACGTTCCGCTGAGCAGCGACGCGGAGCCCGAGCGCGGTTCGGTAACGAAGGATGCGTTGACAGCTTGCCGCGAGACGTCGCCGTTTTCCGCGAGAATCACCGCTCGCTGAACCACGTTCTCTAACTCTCGAACATTGCCGGGCCAATCGTGGCGAATCAACTCGGCTAGTCCGTCAGACGTGAGCTGAGACTCGGGCTTACCGAAAGACTTTCCGAACTTCGCGACGAAATGCCGCGCAAGCAAGGGGATGTCCTCTTTCCGCTGACGCAATGGGGGGATATCGATTTTGACGACTTGGACGCGGTAGTACAGATCTTCTCGAAACTCGCCCGATTTGACCATCAATTCTAAGTCTCTGTGGGTGGCGAAGAGGACGCGGGCGTCCAGCCGCAGGGTTTTCTTGCCGCCGACGCGGGTGAACTCCCGTTCCTGAAGAACGCGTAACAGTTTCACTTGGGTCGTGAGAGGGAGTTCACCCACTTCATCCAAGAAGATTGTGCCGGCGCCGACTCGCTCGAAGCAGCCTTCCCGGCTGCCGGATGCGCCGGTGAATGAGCCGCGCTCATGCCCGAATAGTTCCGACTCCAGCAGGGTTTCCGGGATCGCGCTGAAGGCAACAGGGACGAACGGATGGTCGATCCGCGACCCCAGGTTGTGAATGGCGGAGGCAACGAGCTCTTTGCCCGTGCCGCTCTCTCCGCGAATCACGACATTTGCGTCTAGGTTGGCGACGCGTCGGATCATGTCGTAGACCTTCTGCATCGCTGCGCTATCGCCAATGAGCCGGTCGCACCTGCGCTGCTCTTTTGGCGTCTGAACACGGCGAAGATCGCGGGTTAGCCGGCGATGCTGCTCTGCTCTGTGGACAACCAGTTTGAGTTCGCCCAGGTGAGGCGGCTTGCGGAAGTAATCGTAGGCGCCTTGAGATACGAGGCTCATGGCGTCAGCGCGCCGCTCGTCGTGCGCCATAACAACGACCGGTACTCCTCGATCATGGCTATGCTTTTGGAACGCCTTCAGTTCCTCGACAGCGCTGTCATCGTCCTCCAAGTCGACGATGGCTACGTCCACATCGACTTGGTCAAGCAACTCTTCAGCCCGCGACCTTTCCGCCTCCGGAAGGACTTCGAACTCCCCGCTAAGCGAAGCAGTCAGAGCCTGACGCATTCTCAGGTCTCTTGACAGCACCAATAGTCGGGTTGTTTTCTTCAAGGCAATAAAGCCGCGAGTATTCTCCACCGCCAACCAATGTATACGCCTGTGCGTTCAAATGACCGGAGCTGTGTACTTGCGGCGACAGCACCTATTCTGAATGGTTGCGGGTGCGATTCCAATAGAGCGCACGTCTCAATTGCACGATGGTACTGGTGGAACTTAGGGGGTACCCAGGAGGGCAAAAATAAGCCGTGGTACCGGTACGATAGGATGACGTTTTCAGCCGCCTTTGTAGCGGGCGGCGTCAATGATGGACCAGAGATGTATCACCCATCCGAGCAAGAACCACCACAGCACTGCAGCAAGGACGAACTGCACAGCAGCCATCAAGATTCGGCCCTGAACCAGTTGGCCCAGACCTGGTATGAAGAAGCTGCAGACGGCAGCGATGACGTTGCCGGTCGAACCCTGTCCTGGCATTGCCATAGTATACGAGCGGTCTAGGCGGGCAGTTCCACGACGTCGACGCCAATCGGATCGTGGTCTGACAGGGGCGGGGTCCGCCCTTCTCGAAACTGGTGCAAAACCCTCGGGTCGCGGGCGGCAAATCCTTTCACAGCCAGCCAATCGATTTTCAGGGGGCATTTGCCGTCGTGATGCCGAAGCGCCCAACGGATGAAAGCGAAGCACCAGGCAGGAACCCACTCGCGGAGGTTCTTGTACGTCTTGGCATCCTCGACGTCATAAGATGTCGTGCGCTCGCCGAGCGAATTGGCGGTCCGATAGTCGAAGCCCGCATCTTCAAGTAAATTAAACAGTTTGATCTCGAACCTATTGTAAGGATGGAGGTAATGGTTCGTGATAACGTTGTTCGGACCCATGAAGACCCGCAACCAGAAGCCCAGTATGGCCATTGTCGCGCTGGACGAATTGAAGGTCGTCGTGTTCCAGTCTCCGCCAATTATGGCGGGAGAGCGGTCCGCGATGGCGGCTAGAACATCGGCCATCTGGTCGGCCCGATGCTGTTGGCTTGAGTTGGCGTCCAGGTGCACGGCAACCACGGTAGCCGGTTGGTCGGGGAATTCCACCTCGGCGACGACGGCCGTTTGCTGTCCGAGGCGTTTCTCTCGGCCTGTCATCTTGTCCTTTCCGTTCTTGAGAAAAACGCTGCGAACGTTCGACAAGGGATAACGGCTCAGAATCGCATTGCCGTGGAGGCCGGACTCGTTCTCGCCTTCCGCGTCATATTCGACGCCCGATCCCTTGGCTAGATTGATGTAGCAGGGAGAAAAAGCATAGTACAGTCCCAGTTCGCGAGCCAGGTCGCGCGCGACGTTGCGGTTGCCTGACCGGGCCATGCCGACATCCGTTTCGGTCAACAGTAGTACGTCGGATTGAGAAAGGTATGGATCTTGGCGAAGAGCTTCCAGTTGTCCCTCGTAGTGAATGCCTCGCTCCAGATTCCAAGCGGCTATCCGATAGGTGTCTTTTTTGGACGCGGCCGCGGACGGGAAGCCGCCCGACTCGGGTGTTTGAAAGATGCGCTCGAACTTGGTCTTAAGGCGCAGGTAGGTCGGATGATCTAAAAGTTCAGGCGTTGAGCTACAGCTCGCAAGTTCCACAAAGTGCGGACGAAGGTCTTCGTGCAATTGTCGTCGCATCTGCTGGACGAGGGCGCTGTCTGATGAGGTGTCGGCATGGGGCATGGGACTGAAGTCCCAGTGTACCGAGCCTGAAGCTTAGTCAAAAACTGAGTTGTAAGTGTTTTATCATCAGGTGTTTGACTGACACAGCCTCATTGATTGGAATGATAGACTCGCCCGGATGGCTACTACGATGTCAGCGGCACAGGCTCAAGGCGATGCCATCCCGATCCCGCGAAGGGCGAGCCGTACGTCAGCATCGTCTATCGTGCTCATATTACTGTGCACCGTCGTAGGCGCTGCAGCTCAAATTCTTATGCGCGAGGGAGCCAACTACCTTCCTGCCGCAGGCTCCGAGGACATGGTGCTCGCATTCTTGACGAACTGGCCGCTTTTGGCCGGCTACGCTTGCCTCGGGTTCAACACAGGGCTATTGGTTCTGGCGCTGCGAAACGGGCAGCTGTCCGTGCTCTACCCAATCATCGCTTTGACCTATGTTTGGGTCGCAATTCTGTCGCCGATGTTCTTTGAAGATTCGATGAATGCCTTCAAAGTCGCCGGGATCGGCTTCATCGTGGGCGGCGTCTCTCTAATCGGCGTCGGCAGCCGTCAATGACCACGCCTGTTTCATCCATGATCCTGGTGTTGATCGCCAGTTTGATCGGCTCCCTTGCGGCAGTTTTCCTCAAGTCCGGCGCCGACAGGCTGCATCGGGATATCGCCTCGTTGAGGCGGGCGGGAATACGGCTGGGCGCCGGGATCACCCTCTTTCTGTTGTCGTCCGTACTCTACGTGTGGGGCATCAAGGACGGCAGTTTGACTGTCCTCTACCCGCTCGTATCGTTAGGCTACGTGTGGACATTGATCTGGTCAAAGATTTTATTCGGCGAGCCTTTTAACAAGCATAAAATCTATGGCTTAGCTCTAGTTATTGTAGGTGTTGCTTTCATCGCTGCCGGCAACGGTTAGCCAAGCAAGCGCGGCAGGTCCGCCACAGAGTTCAGCACAGCATCCGGCGTCACGCCTTGCTTCAGGTCATCCGGTTGAAACTTGCCGGTCCTCACGATTGCGCCTCGCAGGCCAGCGCCTTGAGCGCCGCCGATGTCGGCGCGAATGTCGTCGCCGATCATCAATAAATCCGCGGGCGGTAAGTCTAGTTGCGAGGCGGCGGCGTCGAAGAATTCGCGTGAGGGCTTGCCTAGCACGACTGCGCGGCGTCCCGACGCATGTTCTAGGGCGGCGACGAAGGGCGCGACGTCCAGCGATGGTCCGGTCGGCGACATCCAGTAGCGGGTCATGCCAAGAGCGATGAGTTGGGTTTCCGCGTCGGCGTGAAGCAGCCGAAAGGCGCGATTCAACGTAGCGAAGTCCCAGGCCTGGCCCAGGTCGCCGATGACGACCGCCTTCGCGCTTTCGCCGGACACGGCGATACCTTGGAACTCGGTCGCGGTCTGGGGCGGGACGAAGAGCGCCACCGGCGCAATTCCGCGCTCGCGTAGCCACAAGTTGGCCGCGACGGCGGGGGTCCAAATCTCATTGACAGCGGCAGTTATACCCATCGAGTGCAGCTTGTCTATTAAGGTTTGGCGAGGCCGGGAGGTCGTGTTCGTCACGAAGAGAAAGGGTATGTGCTCTCGCCGGACCCAGGCGATGACCTCGGCGGCGCCTTCAATAGGAGTCTCGCCGTTGTAGATGACGCCGTCGAGGTCAAAGAGAATGCCGCGTGGTCGTCTCATTATCAGAAAAGCTTAACGAAGACGCAGTAGCGGAGGGCTCGCTTGCGCGTCTACAATCGCTGCTACATGTCCCCAAAGCGGTTCGATTCACAAGGGCGACCGCTGCGAGTAGCGATTGTCGGCTCTGGTCCCGCTGGGTTCTATGCGCTCCAGGCGCTGTTCCAGACGGAAGACCTGAACGTGCAGGTCGACATGTATGACCGTTTGCCCGTGCCGTTTGGTTTGGTGCGCAGCGGCGTCGCTCCCGACCATCCCAAGATCAAGAAAGTTATGGCGATTTATGAGCGTCTTGCAGAGCGCCCCGACTTCCGCTTCTTCGGCAACGTCGAGTTTGGTAAAGACCTGAAGCTTGACGACTTGCGCCGGCTCTACCATCATGTGATCTTCGCCAGCGGCGCCCAGGCGGATCGCGTTCTGGGGATTCCGGGCGAAAACCTCAAGGGAGTTCATTCGGCGCGGCGGTTCGTGGCCTGGTACAACGGCGACCCCGATTATTCGCATCAAGACTTCGATTTTTCGGCAGAAGCCGCGGCTGTCATTGGTGTCGGAAACGTCGCCGCGGATGTGGCACGCATTCTGTGCCGGCTGCCCCGCGTCCTAGAGAGTACCGATATCGCCGACTACGCCCTCGAAGCCTTAAAGCGCAGCGCAATCAAGACGGTACACCTTATCGGACGCCGTGGTCCCGTGCAAGCGGCGTTCTCACATCCCGAGATTCACGAATTGGGAGAGATGGCCGGCGCCTCAGCGTCGACGTTACCCGAAGAAATGAAGCTGGACGACGCTAGCCGGCAGGAGTTGCTGAACGGCCCCCGCGATCTACACCATCGATATGAAGCGTTGAAGCTGCTCGAAGGCCGCGAGGAACCCGAAAAACCAAAGCGCTTGGTGATTCGATTCTGTCTATCTCCCGTTGAGATCCTGGGCGATAGCGAAGGACGTGTACGCGCGCTAAAGGTCGTCCGTAATGAGTTGTTTCTGGACGAATTGGGCACGACACGCTCACGTCCAACAGGTGAAACGGAAGAGATTCCCTGCGGGATGGTGTTTCGTTCAGTCGGCTACACGGGTGTCGTCCTCGAAGGTCTGCCATTCGATGCAGTGGCAGGCGTCGTGCCCAACCAACAGGGCCGAGTGATCGATCCGGAGTCCGGGGCGCAACTCCCCGGCGTTTACGTCGCCGGATGGATCAAGCGCGGCCCCACGGGACTGATCGGCGCCAACAAACTCTGCGCTCGTGAGACGGTTGACGCCCTGATCGAGGATCTAGGCGCTGATCTGCACTTCTTTCCGACGAGTCCTGAGGCGGATGCGGTCGACCAACTTCTCCGCGAACGCCGCGTCGATTACGTGACCTACGACGAGTGGAAGCGCATCGATGAGCTCGAGATCGCCCGGGGCAAAGCAGTTGGCCGTCCTCGGATCAAACTGACGGAGCGGGACGACTTTCTGCACGTTGCTCATCCCGACGAAGACGCCGAGTAAGGCGCTGAGAAACCTCGAGCCGCCGTGCGGCCATTTTCTCCTTGACAGGCTGCCGATTCAGGCTTACTTTCGGTCCATCCAAGAGCGCTGAACGGCCTAAGGAGATCGGAGCATGGCGTTCCGCCTGTTGTTGCTAGCGCTGCTTCTTTGCCCGTCTTCCTTCGCGCAGGACGACCCGGCGGGCGAAATCGCAGTATTCCGCTCCGACGTTCAACTTGCCGTAGTGCAGTTCAACGTGATGTTTTACAACAGTTACGTCTCAGGACTAACGGCCGCCGACTTCGAACTTGTCGAGGACGGTCGCAAGATCCCCATCGGCATCTTCGAGAACGCCAGCCTTGAGAACCAGCGACCCGTCGAGATCATCATCTTGCTCGACAGCAGCGGCAGCGTCACGGGTAACAAGCTGCTGAACGAAGAGCTGTTTCGTACGAATCTTCTTGAGGGCCAACCGGGGGTATTGCTGTCTATCTACCACTTCGCAAGCCATTTGCTCCGCATGACTGGCCCCACCAGGGATCCTTCCAGAATTCGCACTGCGTTCGAAGGCGTCGTCGGTCGCAGCCGTGGTGAAATGCTGATTCCTTTGGGTCCGCCTTTTGGTCCGTCACTTATCTATGAAGCCGTGATCGCGGCGATCGCGGACGCCACACGTTCGCGATCGGCGGCAACTAGATTGGTCCTGGTGATCTCCGACGGGATCCAGAATGGCGGAGCGGCGGACGCGGAAAGCGCGGGCCGCTATGCCCAGGAAGCGGGCGTTCCGGTCTACCCCATCGTTATAGGGCGGCAAAGGAGGTTTTTGCAGCCGTTGGACGAGCCGTCCTCCAGGTTCGCAAGCCTTGGCAAGCGAACAGGCGGAGTTGACTTCCCTGTCGGTAAGCTGGACGACGAAAAGGCCAAAGCCATCATCCAATTCATCGCCGACCGCGTCCGCCATCTTTACGTTGTGGGCTATACGCCGGAGTCGCGAACTCCGCCTCGCCGGCGCAAAGTGGAAGTGCGTCTTCAACCACAAAAAAAAGGGACGTTGATCGGCGGTAAACGATTCATCGTCAATTAGACGCCGCCGCTTCCCTAGCGCCGGACGACTCGCTCGAAATCTTGACCGTAGGTCTCACGATAGATGCGCACAGCCTCATCCTCTGAGGGAAGCCGCAAGCCGTCGGTAAAGCGGTTCATGAAGGCGAAAGTGCAGGTCTGCAACAAGATGTCAAAAGCGCCTCGATCGCCTCCAAACTGCTCCTTCAACTTGTTGAAATCGGCGTCGGTCACGGACGTCGGATCCGCGGTCAGTTTCCGGGCGAAGAGCACTGCCGTCAGTTCGCGGGGCGTCAAGGAGCTATCGTCCTTCTTCATCTGCATCAACTTGGCCGGCTTGACGCCCAAGCGGTGCAAGCCCTGGACTTGGTGCAGCGTGCAATAACGGCAGCCGTTGGCCATGGAGACGGCGAAAGAAACGTGCAAAAGCAGTTCGCGATCCACGGCCGCCTCCTGGCGGGCGGCCCCGCCATAGGCGCGCCACGCGGCGGCGATTTCAGGGCTCTGGTACATAGCCCGCATCGAATTAGGCAAACCTCTGGGAGCTTCACCCGGGCCGGGGACTTGGGCGGCAGCCCATCGCATCTCTCCGTCAGAGATTAAGTGAACCCGGGCCGGAGGATTCTCATAG
>CAMPKL010000001.1 GCA_946887065.1 uncultured Bryobacterales bacterium | reverse complement strand
TTCATCGCCTGCCTCCCGGCGCCACGTCCAACCTCAAAGTGCCGAACCGCCAATCATCATCGACAGCCCCTTGGATCTCCATCGCGATCATCCGCCCGGTGATTCGCACATCGGTGTATTCCGACAGCGAGTAAGGCCCGTGAGACGTATAGACCCCTTCCGGCGTGAACTTCGATTTCAAGACGATCTGCGCTTGCCCTCCGGTCCGTTCATCCGGCAGCATTTGGTTGACGTGCATGATCTGATTGCCCGGTCGAATCTCCACGGGCCCAGCTTCAATTCGTCTTTGAGACGTGATCGCTTCCCCGTCCGCCGTCCAACCAAATTCATGCGAGTACAAATACCCGTCCACGTCTGAAGCGATGGGATAGTCGTAAACCCCGGCATCCTCCCATCCCGTTCGGGCGATGAGCGTCCCGATCATCCAGTGGTTCTCGCGGTAGTTGTAGATCACGTACCGGTTGATCTCGTTTGAATCGTTCGAGGGGTAGAACCACCACACTTCACCGAAGGAAGAGTTGTGCCCCGCGTAGACCTTGGAGATTTGCGCCTGGTTGATGTCCGAGAAAACGTAGTCTGAAACCTCAGACGGAAGGGGTTTCACTTCGCCGTCGTAGTAGAAAAACCCATTCACGCCCATCCAGTAAATGCCCCTGTCCACCATGACCCCCGCCCGCGGGCCGACGATGCCCGATGCGCTGGAGAGCCGGTCGATGCTGTAGATCAGGGTTCCCCCGATGAACCGCATCACGTGGGTATCCACTTCCGTGAATAGAACCGTTTCCTTTTTCGTCTTAATCGCCGCGATCAACGTACCGTTCGTTTGGACTTCTTTGTCCCCTGCGCGATTCGTTCCCAGCGGAGCCCATGAGTCGATGTTCTCTTGATCCGACCACCGGACCAATCGCGGGTTGCCGTCCGCGCCGTACGCCACTAAGAACCTTTCAGGCGTGACGAAACACCCCGTACAATCCACCGGAGCGTTTTCGATCAACTGCGCTTTTTGGGCCGGGTTCACTTGCCACTGGTAGAGCTTTCCGTCTCCACTCATGCAAGCAACGAGGTACTGCCCCCATGTGTCGAATTGCCACATGGAAGCCGGAGTTACATCCGGCAAGACCCGAGGGCCTGAGTAAGTCCCCGATCCATACGCTCCAGCCCCGTACCCATCGACCGAGAGAGCGTCTACCAAGCCCGCCTGTAGACCGATCGGGGTGATGTCCACATAGGCCCCGCCGGCGAACACGTACAGCCTAGAATCCTCTCCGACCGTTCCCACCGCGACCCATCTGTCGCCATCCTCATCCTTCCAAGCTAAGAGCCCTCTGGGAACTCCTACCACCGGGTCATCCGCGATCTTGGCCCATCCCCTCATCGGTCTAAGTACGCCTTCGGAAAAGCGCACAAGATCGGCATCCCAGTACCGTCCTGAGGACTGGTAGTTCGTGCCGTTCCGAAAGACCCCCGGAGGGATCGGTAGGGGGATGAGGGACATTTATTGATACCAGCGCACAATCACGAATCCAGCCCCGCCAGTTCCGCCTGCCCGCCCGGAAGATCCTGTTCCCCAGTCGCCGCCGCCGCCGCCGGCGCCGTAGCCCGAACCGACCGCCCCCGCTACGCCGTCGCCGCCCGCGCCGCCCGCCGCAAACCGGGAAGCGCCGCCGCCGCCGCCGCCTTTGGACGCGCCGCTGTCACCGCCCGCCTCGAAGCCGGGATAAGAGCCGCCGTCTTCTGAGTCCGCGCCGCCCTCTCGCCCGCCGCTACCTCCCTCCGGGCCAGGAAGGCTATCCGGTGAAGAGAGCGCGGTATCGGTCGCGTCATAAGATGACCGATCCATCGCTAGCCCGCCGTCGCCGCCTGCGCTGCCAGTCCCCGCACCGCCGCCGTCGCCGCCCCTGGCAGTGACCGTCAGAAACGTACTAGCCCCGCCGTCAGAGCCGGGTCCGCCTGACCCGCTGGAACCGGCCGCGCCGCCCGTGCCGCCTGCGCCTACCGTTACCGTGACGTCGCCGGTGACGATCAAGGACCGACGCTTCCACTCGCCCGCACCGCCCCCGCCGCCTGCGCCGCGAGTCATGGTGCCGCTTGCATCGCCGCCACCACCACCGCCGCCGCCGCCTTGGAGTTCGACTTCTACGATGCTGACGCCGGACGGCTTGGTCCACGTACCAGAGGCAGTAAAGACCTGCTCGCGGTAGGACTTGCCGAAGATGTTTGAGGAGAACTGCGCGTTGCCGCTCAGCGTGAGCGTCAGCAGCAGCGCCGCGAGAAGAATGAGTCGTCTTAGATTGCTTGCCATTAGTCGGCTACCTCCACGGTCGAAAGTCTCAATGCGATGGCCGAACCAGCCGAGGCGGAAGCCCGTAACTTATCTCCAGCCGCGAGAACCAAGGGCAGGGACGCCCATCTGGTCTCTCCGGGCTCAAGCAGGTTTTGCGCCCCGTAAGCGAGGTTGTACGCCGCTGAATCCGCTCCTGCCGCGGCGGGCCTAGCGGCGAGCGTGAATCCCACCTGTGAAGCCGAAAGGTTGTGCGCGATCCAGGCGACTCTCGCGGTCTTTGTTCCGACCGTGAGGATGTCCGCCAAGGAAGTCGTCAGCAGCGTGGGAGTCCCCTCAACGAACGCCGCGTTGGAATCAGGCACGGTGACCATCGAGATCCGAACCGAGATGGACGTGGAGTCAGTTTCGGCGTGAAATCCGAACCGCACTCCAGCCCCCAGGACGTGCCCCTTGAAATCGAATACCAGGGATTGGCCTGGTTGGATCTTTCGGTAGGTAGCAGTGTGGATTCTATGCGCGTCCGCCGCCGATTCGGCTGGAGGGATCAACCAAGCCCAAAGGCCTTGCTCCGTGGCGCTGTTATTCAGCGCCACGATGATTGTGTTGATCGCTTTCCGTCCTAAAGGGACGGACAACAACTCGCTTCCGGTGTGCGCGGCGAACGCTCCGTCATGCCCAGTACGGTCAATTGAGGATGCCATGCCCTCGGTAGCTAGCGATTCGGTGATGGAGGTTTCCGAGTCGGCTCCCGTGAGCGTCACGTCCACGCGATCATCGGCCTCGTTGTCCACGCCGGAAGCCGAGACGAAAGCGCCCTCGACGATGTTGACTGCCTTGCGAGTCCCCACCAAAGAGCCGTTTACGTAGACGCCAACCTTTTGGTTGGTCTTGTTCGGTACGACTTCGATGTTCGGCTTGTCTGCGGCGAGAGTGCCAAGGCCTGAGATCGTGCCCCCGGCTGAGCCCAGCGTCCGGGCCTGCGGGGTTGCTGCGTCTGCAATCGCGTCGATAGCCGCCAGCGCCGCGTCGATAAGATCCAGGTTCGTGTTGAGTTTCGGCCCCCAGGTGTTCGTGGAGGCGAACACTTCCGGCTTCGTCAGTGCGTAATTTGAGGTCGTAGTATCGGCCATTAAGCATTTCCTCCAGTGAGGCTGAAGACCGTCACCGCGACTGTCTGGCCTGAAGTGATCGTCACGCTGTCTAGTTGCAAGTTGCCCCCGCCGCCCGTCCCTGAGGCCGTGCCTTGTATCCGCGCCGTGCCGCCTGAATCCACCATGCGAAAGAACGACTGTTGGCCCGTTGCGATTGCGGCGGCGGTCCACGAACCAGCAATCTCTTTCACCCCGCCCGTCGCCGCGCCCATCCAATCAGAAGGGCAAGCGATTTCCGCCAAGAGCGTTCCGACGATCGGGTCGGCAATGGAATCAGGGACTGTTCCCGAGTAAACCCTGAGCAACGGCGATGCCCCGATAAACGCCTCGATTTGATCCAGCAGGTGATTCCGCAGCCCCGCGTCGAACTTGAGCGCAGACGTGGCGACCCCAAGCCCTTGGGGCGCTCCTAGCGGCGATACTCCTGCGGGTCTCGGCATGTTATTCGGCGTCCAACACTGCCCGGATCAAACCCTCAACATCGGCGAACCGCTCGGGCTCAACCAGCCAGGGGTTCGGTTGAGCCGTCAGCGCAGCCTTCATCTCTCCGCCGTGGATCAGGAAGACGGCTTTCACGCCGGTCTTTGCTGCAAGGTCCATTGCGGCGCCCTCGTACTCGTCGGGGACGAATGGGAAAACCTCGGAGGTCAAAGGGATCTGCTTGCGCCACGCCGAGTATTCCGGCGTGCCCTGTTTCGGCTTCGGCCCGAAGACCCGCTCGAAGCCCTCGACGCCTTGCCGTACTTGCTCCGGCGCGTCATCGTCGCGGGCAAACGGGCTGTCTTGTCCTGCACGTCCGTCGTAAATCGTCTTCACCATTCGCTCGATTCGATCTAATTGTGTTTCAGGCATATCGTCCTCCTTAATTCGTAAACAGAGATCCGACCATCCGCACCGAATCAGTGGGACAGTCGATCTCAAACCAGTACCAAGTCTTCGTTGTGAGGGCGGAATTGCCGCCAACCGGGAAGGTTACGTGCCCGGCGCTCACCAGTCCTGCATCGCTATTGCTTCCGACCGTGTCCGCGTGTTCCGTCGTGCGGGCGTAATCGGTGTAGAGGTAGAAGTTGCAAGCGTTCGCCGCGTTCGGCCTATCCCATTCGACCGTAGCGGTCGTGGCGCCCACCGCCGTGATCGCGACCCCGTACTGTTCCGACCAAGAGAGCAAACCCGCCTCGACGCCGCCCGTGAGATCCTTCACGATGTCGATGTCGGCTCCAAGATCCTTGCCGTCGCTGGCGTCCTGTGCGCCGCCGGCGCGGTAGTCATTAGTCGTGCCTGCCGAGGTGAGCCTGAAGTCATCGGGCGTCGTGCCGCCGCTCCATGAGGCAAACCCGATATCGTCTAAATCCGTCTCGGAGAACGCGCCGCCAGCCGAGCAGGACGACATATCCGGCCCTGCGGCGTCGGTCCAAACCCACAGATTCGGGCCAGCGGTAAACGTCGAGGACGCGGCACTAGCGGAAGCGCAACCCGAGGCCCTGCCGGACGCCAATACGTCCGAAAGACCTAAGATCGAATCCGCAACTTTGATGTGGGCAACGAGCCCGTCGCTATAGGAGTTCGAATTAAACGCCCACTGTTGATCGTTGCCAACAGTCGGTTGCGCGGGCGGCAGGGTCGTGACGTGCCGTATAGATATACCGGAGGGCGATAATCCGGTTGTTTGCAGGGAGCTCGAAGCATCGGGATCGTCGTCGATGTAATCGTACAGATCCATGTCGATATCGTGGCCTAGGATGTTCCACAGCGCCCAGTTGCCCGGGATGCCCGTTGTGTCGGCGGCTAACGGGTGAATGCCCGTCGTGGGCACCACCGCGAAGACGCCGAGCATCCCGCCTTTGCGTGCAATCTCGCCGTACAGCAACACGTTTTGCGTCGTAACATTGGGACCGTTAGATAGACTCGTCAGATTTGGCTGAAACGCGGGAGCCTGTTTGATCGTGAGAATGTTCCCGTGTTGCGAGCCCCCATCCGCCCAAGAGTTTTCATAGATGTTCCCGAGGTTGATCGAGTGCGTCGATTTCTTGATCTCGAAATTGTTCTTGGTCGTGAAGTCAATATTGGGCTTGAGCGCACAACTCCCCTGCGTGGTCCAAGACGCCCCGCCTGCATCGCACACCGAGCAGACTTCGCCGCTCGAAGTATTCGACCACCACTCTCCAGGAACGCAAGGCGTCGTCGGCGTTCCGGCTAAGGACGTGATCTTCCATGACGTCGGCTTGTAGAGATGGTTCCCCTTGGCGACGAGAGTGCCGCCGTCTCCGGGGTTCATGTGTAGGTTATCCCCGCCCACGCCGCCGTACATGATGTTCTCGCCGCTGGCCTCTAGGTGGTTGTTCTCGATCCACACCGGGCCGTCGCCGTTGCCGCCGACGAGGATAGCCTGTGAGTCGGCGTTGTCCGTCGCCCCGGTGAGATAGCTGTCCGTGACGGATTGATAGCGCCCGCTAAGATTGACTACCCGCCGCAGTTCCTCGTTGAAAACTCCGTCCGCGAGAAGATGATCGAACCAAATATGATGGCTCCTAGCATCCGGGTGATATATGCTCGTCGGGTTTAAGTCAATCAAAGACCCGGTATGGTCTCCGGCGTTCTTGCCCAGGTAGAAGCCCGTGAAGCGAATCCAGGACGACGGGAGGACGAGGGATCCGCTTGCGCTCCCGGTGAGGTCAAGAGTCGCTGCGCCGGCGTTCTCGAACTTCGAGACCGTGAAGGTAGTCGAACTCGGCACCGTGAGGACCCAGTAGGGCCGTGAGTCATCGAGCGGCTGCGGGGCATCTGAGGTGAAGAACACCCGATCCCCCACGCTGAGCCCGTGCGTGGCGGTCGTGAGCGTATCCGTGCCGGTGTTGACCGACGAGATGCCGAGTAAAACCGGCTCTAACTCGAATACCGGATCGCTTGGGGTAATCGTGAAGCGCGGCATCAACGCGGTGTCCGTGGCCAGATCGACCCGCGAGCCGAGTGTGAAGACGGCATTCGCGTGAGCCGACGTACGAATCCAAAGCGGAGCCGCCTCGCTGCAATGCTGCGTAATAGTGATCTCGTTCGTGCTGAGGTTGACCGTTTCGTTCGCCGTCACGGTGACCGTATCCCCGCAGGCGGCAGCCGCGATGGCGGTTTCGAGAGACGTGAAATCGCAGCCCGAAGCGCAGACCGTGTGATCGGAGCCCGAAGACGCCGGGAAGTCGTACTGCCAACCGTGGAGGGCTTCTTTGACGTACTCTTCCGTCAGCAGAACTTCGCACTCGTCCGTAGTCGTCCCGAGCGTCGTGATCGGATCGGGCAGCGCGGGCGGGAGTCCGCTCCGTTGCTGCGCGCGAATCGACTCACACGCATCCGCCGAGATGTCGAAGTCGTACTCCCCGCTCGACAAAGCATCGTGCAGCCCTTCGGCTTCGATGATGACCCCGCGCGCCTCTTCCCATACCGCGAGAGGATTCAGCGGCGTATTGTCGCTCTGGTTCGAGGCGGCGATGTGTTGGGCCGCGAGAGGCGTGACGAGCATCAACGCTATGAGCAGAGCCCGCATCTACGAGGTCCCCCACTCGATCATCAGGTGCGTGAACTTCGTATCCAGCGTGTATGTGTCCTCCGAGCCGTGGTCCGCGTCACGGAGCCAGAGCATAGACATCTTGTCCCCGGCTGCGCAGCCCGTGAGGGTGGGCGCTGTGATTTCCAGCCGGGTCATCTTGCCGTTAGCCGTCGCCGGTGCGGTGAACTGTAAGGCGTCCGGGGAGTTCGGCGAGGGCATAACCTCGCTGCCGTCCGACGATTGGCAAGCAATCGCCACGGACATATTGATGGTGCCAGTCGATGAGCCCCATTCGTTTGCCAGATGAATGTCGAGATTCGTTCCGTCCCAGTTCGGGGGGATCATCCATTCAAAGGTCCAAGCCTCATCCGCTGTCGCATCGCACGCGATGTAGGAGTTGACGCCTAAGTTGTGACTGATTGTGCAACCGCCGGTTGTGCCTAGAGCAACGCCCGCGCCGGTCGTGCTTGCTGAACCTTCCTCGGAAGCGAGCGGGTAGACTTCGTACTCGGTGGAGGAACCGCCGCCCGCAGGAGTCGCCCAGGTGCCGTCGCCGCGCCAGAAGGTTGAGGAGCTTGCCGAGGTTCCGCTATTAAGATGCGCGACTCCGAGGTTGCCTTGGAGCGAATCGACTTCAAGAACGGCCTCAAGCTCAGCCTCCACGCCGGTAGCGTTCAACTCGTCCGCCGAAACCGAATCCGTACCGAGGGTCGATGCCCCATGTGTATGCGAGTCGTTTGCGACCGTCACGACGCCCGCGTTGGTCATCGTGGCATCACCGGAGAGGGCCGCGTAGGCTACCGTTCCCGCCCCGGTGCCGATAGGGATTTCCGTCGTCGCAATCCCGCTAGCGCCGTCGCCTTCGAGGTCGTTGACTTCGGAAGCAGCTGCACTCTGAGCCGTCCATTCGCCCGCCGCGTCACACACCCCTGCGATCCCTTCCGGGCTCTCGCAAACGTAAACGATATTCGAGTCTTCCTCGAAGCAGGCCACACCATCAGCAACGCCGGTCAACGACGTAACGTCATCCTCATGCCGACACATCGGCATCTCATTCGCACCGGTGGGCAACGTCGTTGTGGTCGTCCTCGGAGCTCCGCCGTCGATGGTCTTGTTCTCCAGCGCAATCGTGTTATCCGGGGTCGCAACCTCCGCAGGTCCCCAGTCCGTGCCGTCGTAGCCTAGAAAGTCGCCGGTAGTCTGCCCAGTCGTGTCCACGTCCGTGAGGTCGTTCAACGCCCCGCCGCCGCCGGTCGTGTCGTCTTCCCATGTGATCGTGCCGCCGGTGTTCCATTTCGGCACTTGGCCGTTCGTCGGGGTGTCGCTGGCCAGGGTGCCGACAAGGTTCGTGATGGCCGTGCCGTCAAATACTGCCAAGGCTCCGCGTGATGCCGCCCAAGCGTTGTTGTCGAATCCGGCCTCGCCCGCTGCGTCCGTCGTGGGGGCCGCTGCGCTGAAGAATCCCAAGGTCGTCAGATAGCCGACTTGCGCCGTCTGATAGTCGATGATCTTGGTTCCGGCTGCTGACGCGGCCCAGTTGTTCGTCCCGATGTAGTAGAGGCCGTTGTCGATATCACCCGCGAAACCGTACGTCGCCGCCGATACACCCCCCGCAGGAGTCCGCAAGGCGAACGCTCCCGTAGTGAGGGAGGTCACCGATGTGTCAGTGATGAAAAACCGGTCAGTGCCGCCCGTGCGCCAGCGCACCGAGTCATCGGTGTTTTCGTAAAGGTAGGTATCCCCGTCGCCGAAGATGAGTTGCCCCGTCGTGACCGGCAGCGTGATCGTGTTCGCGGCCACGCCGATGGAACTCGAAATAACGCTGTTCGTCCCGTTGAAGTAGGCCAGGAAGTTGGCTGTTCCCGAGACCGCAGCGTTAACGGCTGAGGTCACTTCGGAGTCGCGGGCGATGGCGGCCGCAACGGCTACGTTCGCTTCGTTCGTGTCGTCCGTGACATCGAAGTCCGCCCCAAGAAAGTCAATCCCGGTTAGGTTCGCTGACGAGATAACCTCGGTGTTGTTCTCCTCGACGTTGATCGAAGACCCGGAGCCGCCGGCTTCTGAGGCGACTTCCTCAATCGCTGCTTGTACGTCCGTTGCCGCGATGGTCCCCGCAGGGGTGAAGGGCAGGTCTCCGGCATCATCATCCGAGAGGTCGTCGGCTTCAAAGTCGGCATTAAACAGCGCCTCGGCTTCGGCTTGGGTGTCTACTTCGGTCGAAACAACAACATCAATGGCCCCAAGAGCCGATTCGAGAGTCGCTTCATCGTTGACGACTACTTCATTCGTGAGAGTGACGTCAGAGGAACTGACGAGGTACGTAACGTCGGTAGGAGCCCCGCCGCCGCCGCCCCCGGTTCCAGGAACCGAAGGCGCTCCCGTGTTGGCATTGCAGAACTCAAATTGACCGTCCGTCGAATCGAACCAATACTCGCCCTGCTGGCCTGTACAGTCGTCATCGTCCACCGCTGTGCCGGTGCCGTCGATTACCCCTTGGAGGTTCGGGGCGATGTTGAAAACCACTGACCCCGTGCCGGTCTCGTCTCCCAGGACTGCGGCCACTTCCGCCGAAGTGTCGATCTCCGTCGAGAGCAGGACATTCACCGCGCCCAACAGAGCCTCTAATTCCGCAATCGTGTCAACTTCGGTTGAGGCGATCAGGTTCACCGCGCCCGCTAACGCCTCAAGTTCCGCAACCGTGTCGATCTCGGTGGAGACGATCAGGTTCGTTACGTCGGTTAGAAGGGTTTCGAGTTCCGCTTCGGTGTCGAAATCAGCGGCTTCAACGACGTTCGCCAGGTTCGCTCCCAGCGCGGTTTCAATCGCCTTGACTTCCGCCGCCAGCCGGTTGTGAGCGCACGAGGAAGGGACTAGTTCAACCACCGAGCCGATGGCGAAAGTCTTTCCCGTGGCTGAGCCGATGCAGTCTTGCCCTAGTTCCCTTCCGGTTGAAGCGATGGTGAGAGTCGTCCCCGAGATGCCGGTTACCATCATCAGTTCGGCATTCGCGTAGTTCCCTGAAGAGCATTCCCCTACAGGGCAAACCGAGATAACAGAAGGCTCCAAGAACCCCGCTGCGGAAGTGATGAAGATCGTCAGATCCGAAGCCCCTACGGAAGCCGAAAGAGTCGTCGAGCCGAAGTCGTCTTGGTAGGTCAGTTGGTCATCGGTGACCACCGCCCCAGGAAACGCCGCAGTAACCGGGTTGGTTTGGGCGAAAGCCGGGACAGTCAGTAAGAGTGCGAGTAGAAGTTTTCTCATCCCATTGGCCTCAACTTCTGCCGGGGCGTGGCGCCGGAATACTTCGCCGCTCGCCCTGTTTGGTTGATCTCTTCCAAGCGGGCGTCATGGGCGGTGACCCACAGTTGAAATCTGCTGTCGTCATGCAAGTAAGGGGCTGAGGAAATCAACGCTCCGAACAAGTACAGATCGGGGTACTTCGTCAACAGCCAATTCGTCGGAGCAGCCGCAGAGAGCGGGGTGATCTTCTCGAAGAAAACGAGGTTCAACGTCGTCGCTGTCCCAGGGGTCGGGGAAATCTCAAGTTCCGAACCAACCACTGCGAAATCGGAGGGGATACCGGGAACGTCGATCGTTCGTTCTCTTTGCTCTGCCATCTGTTCGTTGTTGAGCAGGCCGAGTTTCTTGTAGGGGCTCGCAATGGAAACCTGCTGCATCTCCACGAAACTCTCAGGCAGGGCGGTGTACTGAGAAGAGACCGCCAGCGTGTCGCGGACGATCATCTCCCTGGCTCGCAACTTGTCCTGAAACCGGGATTCAGCAAGGGCAATGAAGTCCTTAATGGGCTCGGTCAAGTCGCCGCGGTTCAACCAGCCGGCGATCGAGGCCTGAAGCTCGCTGTACGTCGTCAGCGGCACTTAGACCCTCCCAGGCCGCGTTCTATGAGCGCGGTTGAAGTAGTCGTTAAGCCACTTTTTCAGGGCTACTTGATCCCGTAGGATCTTCTGGAACTCCAGCGAGTAGTAGATATCCAAGGGGATTCTGGCGACGTGGTTCTGCCCGCCGTCATGTCTCCACCTGCTCCGCTCATCGTGGCGGTTGTACTGGGCTTTGTTGTCCTCGATGATGTCGGTAACGTCCGACACGTCCTCGATGATCGTTTGCCCTGTTACGGGGTCTTGGTGGTAATAGCTCGCGGTCTTCCCCTCTGCGTCTTGAGAGAGAAGTTGCCCGCCGTTCGACCGTGACTTGAGGTCCATCCGTTCTCCAGGGGGAAGGGGGCCGAAGCCCCCCTCAGGGTTAGGTCAGGTCGGTAACGATGCCGCTGGAGGCTTCGTTTTTGGCGCGGAGAACGTACTCGGTAACGAGCAGCCGCTTGGTTGCATCGCCGGTCTTGGCGAGGTCGTCCCACTTCGGTTCATCGAAGTAGCCGATTTCCCAAAAGTCGGGATCGAGGAAGTAGGCGCAGTCCGCAGGGCAGAACCGGTCAGGAACAACCGTGACCGTTCCGAAGTCGGAAACGTACACGTCAGCCGCGCCCATGATGGTCGCTTGCTTGGTTCCCGGAGCGTCTTTGCGGATCTCCGCAATGCCGGTGAAGGCCGAGAAGGCGACCTTCTGGACGGCGCCCATCAGAGCCACGGAAGCGTTGCCGCCCGAGGTCCAGATTTCGCGCATGACTTCTTTCACGTCCGCTTCAGCGAAAGCGTCAGCCGTTCCCGCATCGCGCGGGTCGTTGGGGATGGTGGTGTAGGACGGGTCCGAGCCCGCCGACTCAAACACCGTGTTGGTCTTGAGCCAAGCCTTGAGCCCAGCGGAAACCGGAGCCGTACCCGAAGCCGGGGCGACTGCGGCGTAATTGCCGAGGAAGCCGAACTCCATGTCGCGCTTCAGTTCGGCCATTGCCTTGACTTCCTGGTACGCGACTTCCTTGCCGCGGCCAGCCTTTTGCGCCTTGTCCTGAGTACGCGAGACGATCAGCGTCTTGCTGGAGATCTGCGTGTAGTTGCCGACGCGGACGGTCGGCACAACAGCCGTAAGCGTGCCGGAGTCGTAATCGTTGCCTTGGATCTGCTTGTTCTGAGCAGCCGCCGCAAGAGAGTCCTGTTGCCACTCATCGAAAACGCCCATTGCCGGCTTGCCTTTCTTGGCAACGCTCGACATGAAGGGGGTTTCTTTGGGGGAGATGTTCGAGATGAAATCCGCGAGCTGCTCCCTGTTACCCACGGCACTCGGGGTAATGAAAGTGTTCGTTTTAATCGCCATTGCCTACCTCTTTGACTGAAGTTGGTAAAGCTCGACGGCACTGTGAATGTCGCCGGCCTGGCGGAACCTCTCCTCGGCAGTTTTCAGCTTGGGGTTTTCAGGGGCGCGTTTCGGGCCTGCCTTTAGGGGCTTGCCTTGGCGCTGTTTCGTTTTCCCCTGCGATCGCTTCTGAAGCTCATCAAAGCGTCTGGCTTTGTTGAGAATCTTGATGATCCGGTGATCGTAGATGTTGTTGATGACTTCCGGCTCAAAGCCTTCGTCAACGGCGTAGGCCAGGATGGACTTGTAGTCCTTGTCCCACTTCGCTGCATCCTTCCATTCGGGGTGGCTTTCCTTGAGGCGGTCTAGGCTTTCCTGGACGGCCTTCTGGCGTGCGGTTTGCGCGTCTCGTTCCTGGAGGGCTTGAACTCTTTGTTGTTCGGCTCTCGCGTTTTCGAATTGGCGCTGGCGGACCACGTAGCGGCCATGTGCGGCTATCGCTTCCGGGTCCCCCGCTGCAACCTTGTCCCAATCCGGTTCGGCGATCTGTCCGGCAGCTTCGATCTGCTGCAAGAACTTTTCCAAGCCCGCTGCGTACTGGGCTCGTTCCGCCTTCACTGCGTCGGATTCGACCGCGAGAGCTTTTCGCTCCTCCGCTGCGGCCATCATCCTCCGCGTTGCGACCGACTGTAGTTGGTAACCGGCGATCAGCTCGTCTCGGGTAACCTGCTTTTCTTCACCTTCGATCTTGACGGTGAATAAATCAGGGGCCTCGTCGGGCTCTTCGGTTTCCTCTTCGTCGGGGTCTTCAGCCTCGTCATCGGTCGATTCAGGGTCCTCGGCTTCCTCAGCTTCGGATTCTCCGTCTTCGTCCTCGGCGGCTTCCGTTTCGGCGTCGTCGCTCTGCTCTTGGGTGTCGTCTCCGGTCCCTTGAAACAAGATCGCTTCGACGGCCTCGGCTTCCGTCATTCCGGTTCCCGCAGGATATCCGGGCGTGTCTGCCATACTTTATACCTCAAACCACCTTTCGTAAGAAAGGACTTTGTTTCAACTTGGCCGCGATCTTCTCTAGGAGCGATTGCGCGACCTTCCCGTCGTTAATGCGGCCTTGGAGCTTGGCGCAGAGCATTCCCAGAGTCGTTTGGAGCCGGTAGGCTTCCTCTCGGGTCTCTCGGGTCCCGTGCGTGTCTTTGAAGGCCTTCAAAATGTCCGCTTCGACTTCGCCGACGGCTCGTTGAAACACGTCCGACTCAGTGAAGAACGCAACGCGCTCTGAGTCGATGACTTGTTCCTTGAGCCGTTCCTGGTTCATCGCTGGCCAGCGGCGTTAACCGCCTTGTCCTGCTCGGCCTTATCGGGGCCGGGGGCCTTCTTCCCCGCCTTCTCGGCGGCTTCGCGCACTTGGCGCCCGGTAACTCGCTGAGTTTTCTTCTCTGCCATGGGGTCTCCTTAGTTGACTGGTTGTCTTTGCCTCTCCACTTGTGCCCTGATTTCGGCTTCTTGGAGCTTCACGCCGTACTTGAACTCCATCTCTCTGGCTTTGAGCCAGAAGTCCATTTCGTTGCGGTCGCGCTCGCGGTCATCGGAAGCGCGGTCCTTAATCGCTTTCTGCTCGGCTTCCATCTGCTTGATCGCAACTTCGGCCTCAATAGCCTTCATCTGCGCCTGCAAGAGGGGGTCGCCTTGGCCGGGTTCCGGTTTCGGAGGTACCCAATTCGGGTCGATGTCCTTGTAGAACTTCGCCGAGGTTTTGATGCCGTTCATTTCCAGGAGTTTTGAGCGGGTGTAGTGCCACTCCTGAAGGCCGACAACGGGGTTTTCGAGCCCGTAGGTCTCTAAGATCCGGTCTTGATCCGCTGCGACAGCTTGTAAAATCGCGATCCGGTCTTGAAGGGTTCCCCCGGAAACGCCTTGGTTGATCTCGACGTCCATGTCGGCATTCCAAGAGTCCGGCGAGACGGTGACCCACCTGTTTCTCAACCTCACCGTCCGGGGTTTGTCTTGATTCTCGACCAACAACCGTAAAATGCCCTTGTAGAGGGGCAAGAGTTGATTGGCGAAGATCATGGCGAGCATCTTGCTCTGCCGTTCTCTGCCTGAAATCGTCGCTTCCACCGCTTTTCGCGTGGAGGACTGAAGGGCATCGGGGTCTAGGCCGGCGGAAGCTCTCGAAACTCCGGTCCGGTCCTCTTTCTCCCTGGCCATGACGTCCAACATCGGTAGGAGTTCCTGCCCGATGAAGGGTTTTGCCAACTCCCGAATGGAATTGACGGCATCGGACCCTCTCACTCGAATCGGGGCGCCGATTTCGGTGGACATGGCGTCGTCGATATTCACCAGATCCGTCAAAACGGTTCTGGGATGGATCGACTGGGCGGCGGAATCGAGAATGTTGCGAATGAGAGCGGAGTTAATGCGCTGGATATCCCCTACCTGATCGGCAGTTGAAAATCCTATGGCTGAGTGCGCTTCAGGGCAGGGACAGAGCAGCGCAAAATCAATATTGGGGGCCGGATCGTTCTCCAGCTCGTGACACGAATCGCCGATCGTCAGAATCCTTCGCCGTTCGCCTTTGACCTTGAAGTACGATTCGACGCATTTCACCGAATCCGGCCGCATTTCCGACGTGGGGGAGTTCTGATAGATACTTCGGGCTTGAGCTTCGCGGTTTCCTTCTAGTTCCGTGGTGGGGCCGGCGTATCTCTCGACCACCGAACGGGAGTAGCCCATCTCCACGAGTTCATCTATGGACTTGTAGGTCCGATGCCCGATGTATCGGGCGGTTTGGAGGTCCTTAGCGTCCCGAGAGATAAGAAACTCTTCAGGTGGGAGACATTCGACCCGGACCTTGCCGTCTTTCTCTGTTCGGGTGAGTTCGATATCGGAAAAGATGAACGGTTCGCCGGTTTCGTCCTGTCTGACGTACTCTTCGGTGACTTCAACCTCTCCCAACTCCGCTACCGCTTCCAATTCCAGGGGGGAGAGCCCGGTCATGGGGATGGTCTCTGACTTCTCGGTTTCGTCCCAGTACCACTTTAGGATTCCGGTCTTTCGTACTAGAGCGTCTTGAAAGGCGTCATGTAGGACCTTGAATCCGTTGTTGTCTCTTTCGAGGACGATCCTGTTTGCGAAATCGGTGGCCTGCTCGGCCATTTCGGCGTCTTCCTGTGATCGGGGGGCGTACTCGACGATGTTTTCCGGCCCTAAGAACGCGGCGATGAGATCCGGCATGAGCCCGATCACGGTATTCCGCACTTCGGGCATGACCACCTGGGACCTGCCTTCCTCTTCGTTCCCTAGGGGTTCGGCGTGAAAGTATTCAGTAGCTAGGGCGCGGTCTGGTCCGACTTCGCCGTCGATGTAGCTCTCGGCGTCCTCGATTTGCGCCCGAAGTTCCGCCAAAACCTCGTCTGAGAGCTTCACTGGATGGAAGCCTAGCACGAATCGTGCTACGAATCAACAAATTCGTGCTACGATCTGACCGTTGAGCCTTCAGTCGCTCCAAACCGGCCTAAATGAACTCCACCAGGACTACTACTGGAATCCCCACGGGTTCGTAGTGGACATCTTGGGGGCGAACCCGCACCCCTGGCAGGCCGAAGTTCTTAGGGACATCGTCCTGCGCCAAAAGCCGGACCTGAAGCAGCGTTACCGCAAGTTCTCCATCCGCTCCGGGCATGGAGTCGGGAAAACCACGCTTCTAGCCTGGTTGGTTGTTTGGTTCCTCTGGACGAGATTTCCCCAAAAGACCGCGATCACGGCGCCCACGTCGTCCCAGTTGTTCGATGCCCTGTGGCCGGAAATCGGCAAATGGATCAAGCGGCTGAAGAAACCGCTTCGGAATGAACTGGAGATCACCGGCGACCGCATCCGATTCAAGCCCGCCCCCGAGGAGTCGTTCGTCTCCGCGAAAACCTCTAGACCGGAAACGCCCGAGGCGATGGCCGGCGTCCACTCCGATAACGTCTTGCTGCTTTTCGACGAGGCGTCCGGTATCCCCGAAGCGGTCTTTGAGGCTGCCGCGGGCTCGATGTCCGGTGAAGAAGCGATCACTATCCTCACCGGCAACCCCGTCCGCTCATCGGGGATGTTCTACGAAACCCACAACCTCTTATCCGACTGGAAGGCCTATCACATCTCCTGCTTGGACTGCGTGGCAAGCGGACAAGTCTCCCAGGAGTTCATCAAAGAGTTCGCCCGCAAGTACGGCGAGGATTCCAACCAATACCGGGTCCGCGTCTTGGGCGAGTTCCCCCTAGCCGACGACGATACGGTCATCCCCATGTCGCTCATCAAAGCGGCCGTCGAGCGAGACGTTCAAGAGATCGGCAAATCTCCCGAGGTTTGGGGTTTGGACGTCGCACGATCGGGATCGAACTCCACCGTCCTCATCCGGCGCCGCGGTTTGTTCGTGGACCCCGAAATACTGGCCTGGCAAGGCAAGGACACCATGCAAACCACCGGGCACGTCAAGCACAAGTACGACGCCCTTCCTGAATCCCAAAGACCAGTGGAAATCCTCATCGACTCAGTAGGCGTAGGGGGCGGGGTAGCCGATCGGCTCATCGAACTCGGTCTGCCGGCGCGGGCCGTAAATGTCGGCGAAGCTCCGGCCCTCAAGCCCGATCAGTTCGTCAACTTACGAGCCGAATTGTGGTGGACCATGCGCGAATGGCTGGAGCAGAAGAACTGCAAAATCCCCAACCACGACAAGCTCATCAAGGAACTCGCCGCAGTCCGCATCAAACACTACACCTCAGCCGGCAAGATGCAGGTCGAGTCCAAAGACGACATGAAAGCCCGCCGCGAACGCTCCCCCGATTTCGCCGACGCCCTCATGCTCACCTTCGCAAGCACCGCAGGCATCGCTATGTACGGCTGGGGACATGCCCGAAACAAACCGCTGAAGCGGAATATTAAAGGGGTCGTATGACCGAATTTAAGATCAAGCCGGACCCGGCCAGAACCTTCTACTGGGAAGTGGAAATCTACCCCAGCGTCACCGCCCTACGGAAAGCGCCGCACCCGCACGGCGGCAGCCTCAAGGGCTACCGGGACATGTTGGCCTGCTGCTATGCCGGGGAGAAGATCAACTGCCGCGGATCACGAGCCAGGAAGATGCCCTACCTCGGGGTGATCCGCTTCAGCAAGAGCCATATCGGCGTCGGCATCCTATCGCACGAGGTATTCCACGCCACCATCGGCTACCTCGACCGCATCGGCATCAAGGCCCTATTCCGGTCCGGCGACGGGGAATGGACCACCGAGGACGAAGAAATCGCCGCTCGGGCTCAGCAGAACATGATGCAGCAGCTCGTCAACGCTCTGGACCAAAGCGGGCTCTTGAAACGGAATATCAAGGGCGTGGTCTAGCCCCCAAAGGGGCTATGGCTGAAAAACTCCGGCTCGGGCGACTCAGGGTCAACGTCCATCTTCCGCAGGATCTCTTCAGCCTCAGCCTCAAAGCCTTCCGCCGATGAGGACGCAACGTACTCCGATATCCAGCCCTCAAACGCCTGCTTCACCAGCGCGGCTTCTCGCTTCGTGAATCTGTACGGTGGAACAACCTCATTTTCATTGGGGTTTTTCACGATTTCGCTCACGACCTAGACCCCCACCGAGGCTGAAAACCGCCCAGCCCGCTCCGTAGATCGCCCCAAAACATCCGCCAGCGACCCCGGTTCCGCCATTTCCATGCCGCCAAGGCGCTCTTGACCGCCGCGATCGCCAGACAATCATCGCAGAACGGCTCAGATGGCCAGCCCCGGACCCCACAGTGGAGACATTTTGGATACCGGACTCCAGTTCCGCGGGGAAGATACGTTCTGTACGGTGGATACATGGCATTTTTATTGGGCTTTTTGCAAATTTCCACTGGGATCACCACAGGAGGCTTTCAGGGCGATCAACGCCAGCCACCCGCCGGCAGCCCTTTTCGCCCAACTCAACCAGCCCCAGGTACTGGAGTTTGAACGCGGCGTAAACAATCGCGGAGCGCTTCATACCGCCATCCTCCAGTTCCCTAAGAGACCCGCCCTCAATAGCCCCAAGAACGGTCTCAAGCAACTCCTCCCGGTCCTGAAGCTGGACGATCTCCTTGATGCGGGCATCCCTCATCGAGCGGATGCACTTGGCGCAAACCTTCTCGGTCGTCGGGCCGTAGCGGTTGCAGATAAAGCAGATCTTTTCGCCAAGACTCGCCAATTTTTTCGGCGCTCGCTTTCTCAAGGCCCGTTTATTTTCAGCAACTTGCGCCAAATTTTTCACGACTTGCCCGCCTCGCTGAGCGCCTTGTCGCGCCATGCGCTGGTGTATGGGGTATCCGCCGGGCTGATGTTCGAGATGAAGCTCCCAAGGTCCTCGCGTGGGTCCACCGCCCTGCGGCAGATAGAGCACTCCCCCTCATCGTTCTCATGAATGCAAAGCCCAGCATCGTCTAGGGCGTCCCAATAAGCCTCCCGCGCTTTCTCTACAGCCGCCAATTTTTTCCGACTTGGCTTCTTCACGGGATGAACCCTAACAGGTATTTTCCTTCACCCGGCCTCCTGGCGCGAGGGGGGGGCTTCAACGCTCTCCGCCCCTCTCGTTAACGCTAACTGTCCGATAAGGTTCATTATGTCAACTAGCGCTTACTCATTCTAAAGGACTTAGCTCATTCTGCCTGATTATCGCTGTCCTTTTGAGCCTCGACCACTAGATGTTGTGGTACTGGCGGCGGCGTCTGCTTCAATGCTTCAAGGGCTAGCTCGCCTACGTTGAACTGCACTGCTACCAGGGGAGTATCGCCGTACACTGCACGGTTCCACTTGCCTGCTAAGTGGTTGAGTTGAGAGAGCTTAACCTTGTTCGAGCGGTGGTTGTCCTCGTCTGTTTGGCGTGCGAGTTCGAGGGATTCGTCAGCCAGTGCGTGAGCCGCGGCCTCCCTCGCGCGTGAGACGACATTCGCACTCTCTGGAGTTCTAGACAGCCAGCGTCGAAGCGTGATGTCCGAGACGCCGCATTCCTTAGCGATGGACAGTACAGTGCGGCCGCCTTCGATGAGTTCGAGTACAGCGGCTTCGCCTCCCATCTTCTCTATGTGCTGGAGCATGGCTCTGGTCTTTGGTCTACCTGCCATGGTTACGGCTTCGCCTTTAGTTCCCTTTGCTTACGGTCGCGGGTTCGTGGGTTGAATCGGACGGCTCGCTAGGGCTCGCTACTTGCTGCCTGATGCTTTTGAACCTTGCGTGCGTGCCGTGGCGATGTACCCAGCCATTTGGGGCTGTGTCGTTTCGCTCCCAGGCGTAATCTGATGGGGTCCACTTAGCTTTGCAGTATTGGCAGTAGATGCCCATTCCGCCCTTGATTCTACGCCTTAGGGCTTCGCCTTGCCAAGTTCTTTGTGCTTGGCCGCTACGTTGTCGCCGGCTTTGCTTGCGCCTTTCGGCCTGCGGCTGCACTGTAGCAGCGAGCCTCGCCAATCTTTTTAGCTCATCATCTGCCTTGTTGTCAACCACTTACGCGCAGGCGACAGCCGTTTTTTTATCCTGCATCCGGCTTTTGGCATCCAGGGCAGTAGTCCGTCTCTTCCTCAGCCGCGAACGGCTCCCAGCAGTAGCGGCACACGTACATTACTGGCCGCTCTTCTGCGAACCATCGCCGCAGTCTCTCCAAAAGCCCCGGCCTGCTGAATCTCAAGACCATCGTTCCCCTGAGCTACTCCAACCCCGTCTGATTCCCCGGCGCTGAATCCTTGAACCCGTCCGCCATGCCCTTCAACGCGTCTTCCAGGGCGTTCTCATCCGGCTTTGACCATCGGAACTTGCCCGTTCTGGCTCCCTGCCATACCGCCTCGCGCTGTTCGTTGTAGACCGCGGCGTAAACCGTCGTCAGAACTTGCGTGGCTGGCCTGCTGCCTTGGGTTTGGCTTTGGATGCTCACCGGCCTGTTGCCGATCGTCCCGCTCGTTTGCGTGCTGGAGTAGGCCGGCAGATTCACTTGACGCGAGGTTTGCGACAGCCCCCACACCACCACGTACGCCGCGAGCTCCGGTTCATCCGTGTAACAGAGCGTCGGATGCGCTTTCTTGCCCTTGTTCGACCACCATTCCCTCATGTTCTTCGAGGTCGCACCGTACACCGGCCCGTCCGGCCCGTCAAACGCCACATGAAAATACGTTTCGCAGGCTAGTACCTGGCCAGCCAGTAAAAGACCCAATATCAATGATTTGCCCATGATTTCCTCCAGAATCGCCCAAGATAACCGGTATTCGGTACGTAACTTTTATCAGGTTTGCCCCTTCCCGTCTAGTACTTTTGCGCGTATCCTGGGTGCCCGCCCCCCCCTGGAGGAACGACCCTTGAGGGGTACGCTTGTAACAATGCCGGGATCGAAGGTGAGCCAGAAGGACCTGGCTCGAATAATGAAACTCCGTGCGCAGATTCGAGACGACACAGAACGCCTGAGGGGCTTGGCGCACAATGCCCTGGGGCAGATTGAGGGCGGCGCTAAGATCGAGGGCGGCGTGATCCCCGCCAAGGTCGAGCGGGTCTGCCGCGGCGGCCAGATCATAATCCGGCTGCTCGTCGATAACCAGGTCGCGGATGAAGTCTAGGGCCATGGACCGCTAGGGCCGTTTCTTCCTAACCAGATGCCAGCCCAGATATCCCAACCCGAGCGATAGCGCGATGCCTGTGAGTTGCCCGGCCACCCGTGCTGGGTCGCTGGCTTCAATCTGGGGCGGGTTAGTCGTCATCGCGTAGACCCATACAAAAAACACCACAAGAAGGATCGCTCCAATTGTTTGCTTCATGGTCAGGCCTCTTTCGCCAGCTTCGCCGGTATCTCGAACTCTTCCAAGCCTAGCTCGTCCATTTCAGCCCGGATCTTCGACTGACGGGCCTGCCCGATCTGCTCATACCAGGCTAACAGCCGCAAAGCCAGGGCAGCGTTATCGAGCACATCTTCGAGGCTGTCTCCCGGCAGCATAGAGAAGCACCGCACGGCCGGCCCCGTGGCTGTTTCGAGGTTCGATTCGAGGTCCACAACCCGTAGGTGAAAGGCCTTTTTTGAGAACGAATCGAGGTTTAGGCTGGTACGCTTTGCCATGCAAAGTACTATCTTTGTCAATGCATCAATTCGATGTTGACGCATTGCATGCAAGTCTGTATAGTCTGTTCTAGCGACGTATCGCTACGACAGTATGGCACAACGACCAGAGCGGACGGCGACCACAATCGCCACCGAACTTCACCAAAGATTTAAGGCGCTGATGGAGGCTTACGGGATTGCGAAACCCGCGCTCCAATCGGTTGTCGATGAGCAAGTCGGCAGGTGGATCGAAAGGGAGGAAAGAAAGCATGCCCGCAAGCTCTCCCCCTCTTCGTAATCCCGTTTCGTTTGCCTCTTCACGTCCACGATTTTCGGCGAGACGAGGAGAACGATCAATGGCTACATCTGGCCACTACGAATTGGAAGTGCAGGAGCGCAAGGACGCACTGCACGCAACGCTTACGGCTTGGTGCCGGCGCGAAGGGAAAAGCCGTGCGGACTTCGCCGATGCTCTCTCCCTGGCCACCGGACAGCGAGTCACCGAGGTGATGATCGCCCACTGGCTCAAGCGCGACGAGTTGAAACGGCAGATGCCCGCTCCGATGGAGCTTTACTGGCGGCAGATCACCCGCCCGCTGCCGTTGCCACCTACCCGAGAAGTCAACGCCGCCATGCAGGCCATTGATTGGATGGAGGCGCAGGCATGAGCGGGTTCTGGTGGAACCTCCCGTTCTGGTTGGCCTGCGGCATCGCGGCGCTAATCATCGCCTGGCCTGAAAGGGCAGAGACTGTGCGGCGCCGACGCTTGCCCCGATCGACCTACTTTGCGAACGAACTTGGATTTTCACGAGACCTTGGCCGCTTGGCCCACAGGGGCGACAACCCGATCCGCACCGGGGCGGCCTTTTTTTATGGGGGTGGCCGCCTAGCGGGGCTTTTAGCGAGTCCGACTCCAGAGATGGAGTCCCGCTCCCACCCAATTTCCTGTGGAGAAGCAGGGAAGGACTAGGGGTCTGTCTTTCGCGGGATCGCGGCCCCTAGCCCGACAAAAAAGGAAGTCATGGAAACAGAGTTGAGACACTTCACCGAATCCGAGATAGAGACCTACCGCAGACGCGCCGTAAGAGCGTGCGTCGAGCATGAAATGGCGCTGCTGTTTAACCAGCGTCTCGACGATTACAAGGTTCCGAATGTGCCCGTTGAGTCATGGTCTGCGCGGTTGATTCACAAGCTGCGGAAACCGTTTCATGGATTCCCGCTTTTTTCTGTGGGGGCTGAATGATGAAACCGATTCAACATGGCAACCGGGCGACTGCATTTGTAAGGGCGGCGTCCTCGACTATCACGGTATCGGCCAGGGCATCAGACCACCTCGGATCGCCTTCGCACGTCACCGTTTCGATGGACGGACGTCGCGTTCGCATCGCCCCGTGTCTCCCTAGCGAACTCCATGCAAGGGTGTTCAAGCCAAGCAGGGGGGCGGCAACGCGACAAGTGGCCTGTCTCCCGCTCGTGCGAATAATGCCCAGCGGCAGGGTGCCCGTTTCTTTGGTCGACGGCGGCTTGGAGTTCACGCTGTGACCATGGGCGAGTTCTTTTGGGTGACATCCCTTATGTGTGCTGTGGCTATCTCTGTTGACCGCTGGATGCGGAGGGGCATTCGCTGATGGGCGCTTCGCAGGTCCGCAACACCCGGCCTATCGACGTCCGCCAGGGCGAGCCGAGAGAGCCGAAGTACCTGAAGTGGTTGCGGACTCAGCGATGCGCTGCCTGCCGGACTGGTTTATTGATTGAGGCCGCGCACACCGGCTCACGGGGCAAGGGCATGGGAATCAAGGCGTGCGACTCAGACGCTATCCCGCTGTGCGGCTGGTGCCATCGGCTCAGTCCGCGGTCGTATCACAACGAAGGCGAAGAGCGGTGGTTGAGCTTAACGGAATTGGATCTGCCGGCCATTCGGCTGGCGTTGCGGGAGAGGTTTCATGAATCAGCTTGAGTTCACGGACCAGGAACTACAGGAGATGGCGTTGGTTGTGAAGTGGTTCGGCTTTCTGCTGCCTGCTTCCTGGTGCGACCAAGTTCGCAAAGCCAACAAGCGGATGGAAGGCAAGCAGCGGAGGGCGGAAAAGCGATGTTCATAGATCGCGGCGACAAGCTGGACGCCTACCCGTTCTCTACCGGTCGGCGCCCGCTTCCGAGAAGGCCCGCTGACCCGGAGTCGTCCGCCGATTTCAAGCGAATGCTGGAGCAAGGACCGACCGAGGAACAGAAGGTGATTATGCGGGGCTGGAGGAAAAGACGGTGGTAGATCTGGCCAAAATCTTCAGCGACCTACAAGAGAACACGATGCGGATTTACGCGGGGGAGTTTAGCGATGAGCGTCAAGTACCACTACAACGTCGAGCAGTGCAGCGAGGAGTGGAACCGGCTCCGCTGCGGGATTCTCACGGCCTCGACGATGAAGCATATCGTCACGCCGGCGCAGTTGAAGCGAGCCAAGAACGATAAGGCCCGCGCCCACCTGTACGAGCTTGTGGCTCAGCGAATCGCCGGATACGCGGACGCTTCCGACTACATGAGCGACGACATGGAGCGCGGTTTCGCTGATGAGTGGGAAGCCAAGCAGCTCTACGCCAAGAACTACGCGCCGGTCGAGACGTGCGGGTTTGTCTCGAATGACAAGTGGGGCTTCACGTTGGGGTACTCGCCTGATGGGCTGGTCGGGAAAGACGGCTTGCTTGAGGGCAAGAGCCGTCGTCATAAGTTCCAGGTCCAGACCATTCTCGAAGACGAAATGCCGTCCGAATATCTGATGCAAGTACAGACGGGGCTATTGGTTGCCGACGACCGCGAGTGGTGTGACTTCGTGAGCTACAGCGGCGGCCTGCCGATGTTCGTCAAGCGCGTCTACCCGGACCCGAAAGTACACGCGGCCATCGTGGACGCGGCGGGCGAAGTCGAGCAAGAGATTCGCAAGTCCCTGGAGCTTTACGCAGAGCGCATCGCTGCCGGCGGATTCGTCGCCACTCAGCCGGTGAAGGAAATCACGGTTCCCCAAGAGGACCCGCTGTTGCTTTCGATGGAGGACCTGTCTATATGACCGAGACCAAGCAGAAGTTTTACGTCACGTTCGGGCAAGTGAGCCCGGCCAGGGATGGAGTCGTCGAGGTCACCGCGCCAAGCGAGACGGACGTGAGGCTATACGCCAACTACGACGGGAAGGCTGAGCTTGCAAACTGGTGCAGCGTCTACAGCGAAAAGCAATGGGCCGACCCCGAGTACAGCCAATTCTACCCGCTGGGCGTCTTGCGACGGCTAGAGATTGGGGTGCAACCGCGATGACCGACTTAGCGCCGACCATCGTACCCAAGAGCGATCAACTCAACAGCGATGACCTGATCGGCCGCAATCTGACCATCAAGGTAACGCAGGTCTCCATTCTCGCTGGAGATCAACCAGTCGCCGTTCACTACGAGGGCGATGAAGGCAAACCGTACAAACCATGCAAGTCGATGCGTCGGCTGATGGTGATGATTTGGGGCGGCGACGGCAGCGCGTTCGTCGGTCGCTCCATGACCCTTTACCGCGATGAGTCGGTGAAGTTCGGCAGCGATCTGGTCGGCGGGATTCGCATCTCGCACATGTCGCATATCGACCGCGAGATTACGCTGCCGCTCACCGTGACCAGGGGCAGGCGTAAGCCCTACACCGTCCTGCCCTTGGCCACGCCGGACGACGGTTCGCTCCAGTGCGAGCGCATGAACCTTTCCGCCGTGGAGGTCAAATTCCTAACGCCCTATGCCGAGGCGAAGGGCATCACCGTGCGCGAAGTAGCGGACGGATGGGACAGCACGAAGAAAGAGTTGGCCGAACACGTCAAGGCCTTCTACCGCGAGCAGAAGAAATGACCGTACGAGCGCCCGACAAACTCGCCAAGTTCGTCATCGACCGCCAGTGGGGATCACTACGCCGCCGGCACAACGGCAACGGCCGCACGAAGAACGGGCCCATCCCAATCACTAAGAAGGAGTTCGCCGCCTGGTTGATTGAGCGATCCGTGGGCGGGCTGGGCGTCTGCTGGCGCTGTGAGTACAGCGGAAACGTACTGACCGCGATGGGTAAGACTCAGGCCGCCATGCTCACCGTCGACCACAAGATACCGCTGGCCCTTGGCGGTGAATCGCGGCTCAAGAACTTGGCGGTGGTGAGCGAGGAAGCCAACAAGATCAAAGGTGATCTGTCGTCAGTCGAGCGTTACCAATCACTGCTGTGGTTCTTGGATGGATGGCCGGAACACGACCGGCAGAGCATTTTGAAAAGGCTCAAGGGTTACGAGCCGATTTACAAACGCAGGGGTAGGTAGGAGTTCTGAAAGGGTGCCCAGCCGAATCGTCAGAGAAGGCATTTTGGATTCCGAGTTGGTCAACGCTCTGAGTGATGAGTCCGAACTTTTGTATCGGCGCATGATGAGCATCGTTGACGACTTCGGGAGGTTCGAGGATAAGCCGGAAGTGATCCGCGCCCGATGCTTCTCGTTGAAGTTAGAGGATTGGCCGCTGGAGAAAGTGGAGAGATGTCTGTCAGATGTCAGCAAGTTGCGGACATGTGACGGTCAAATGTCAGCGCTTGTCAGTCGTTACTCCGTAAATGGGAAGAAGTATTTACAAATCAATAACTTCGGCCAAAGAACCAGGGCGGCGAAGTACCCGCCGCCGTCAGATGACGGTCACGTGACGGTCACACGACGGCCTAAGTCGGAGTCGGAGTCGGAGTCGGGAATAGTAGTCGAAGGCGTAGTCGAACGCGGTGCGAGCGACCAGTTTTTCGTAGATGAAGGCTATCGGGATTTTGCCGACCTGTACCGCCCGCTGAAGGACTACGGGCTCCAGGGCGTGGCTCCGATGCACGCCTACCTGGACCTGGTGAGCGAGTCGCCGAACGCTGCGATCATCCACGGGCGAATCATGGCTGGCGTTGGGCGCATGGCCTTGTCGGGCAGGCCGCGCCAGTTTTTCCCAACAGCAGAGAACTTCTTGAAAAAGAAACTCTACATGGACGACTGGGCGCCGGAAGAGCCAGTCGGAGCGTCGAAGGGGCCGCGCTCGGCCTACGAAGAAATGAAGGAGATGGGCATATGATCGACCACGATTCAGCGGTGAAATTAGTCGCTTCATTTTCGGCACTGCCGTACTTTCACACGGTCACCAAGGAAGGGCTTTCGGTGATGGTGCAAACCGTCGAGCGGTTCGTGGAGAGTTCCGCTCATGGGAAGGCCGTCCAGGAAGAGTTGCTGTTTGGCGATCGCGTGCCGAGCCCCGCAGACATCCGAGCGGCGGCGCTGGCGACGAAGCCGCAAGAGCAGAGTTTCCACCACGAGCCCATGACGCCGGAGCAAATCGCAGAGAACGCAAAGTGGGCGGATGAATTAACGGCGAAGTTGAGCGCGGGGAAGGCGCTGTGAGTAAACCCCCGTTCACCATCGAGACCGAATTGACGGTCCTGCGGGAGTTCGTCGAGAAGGAATGCAGCCAACGCTTTGAGGCTCCACTCGAAGACGGCCAGCCGACAGAGCCTCAGGGTGAAGCATTGCGGGCGGTAGCCGCCGCAAACAGGCTGTGTGTTTGGTTGGGGGTGAAGCCGCTGTGAAGATCCCTTGGCGCGACGACGTGAAGCTAAGGAAATTCGTTGGCGCGGATGGCCTACGGCCGGTAGCTATCGCCCGCAGCGCCTTTAAGGTCATGGACGCATTCAGGAAAAGGTTCGCGAGGAAGTCGCTGTGAAGCTCACCAAGATGCTCGTCAAGTACAGGCTGGAAGGGTTTGAGAAGAGGCAGGCTAAGCGAGCAGCGGAGCGTCTAGCTAAACGCCTTGCCTGGCAGGCTGATTCCCTGCCGAAGCATTCCCCAATCCGCCGGCAGTTGATTCACCAGGTGTCCCGATGCGACTGATGCGCGACGACGAATACGAACCGATGCGGATGAACGTCGAACATCCACCGATCGCAGCCGACAAATTGAAACAGCCGCGGCGGGGCACCGAACGGAAGAACAAACCAGGGCAGGGGCGCAAGCCGAAGTTCACGGACGATGAGCGGCGGCGAATAGCGCGGCAGACGGAACCGCAGGCCGAAGTAGCGAGGCAATGGGGCGTGTCTGAGCAGTACGTTTACTGGTGCGCTCGGGACTTGAGGGAGGGACGGTTGTGACCGAGCAGCAAAACGAAATCAAGCGAGTGAGGGGGAACATCGCCCCGCTGATACGGGAGTTCTTCGCTGAGAGATTACGCGAGGGGAAGTTGCAGTTCAAGAACATCGACTTACTGCGATGGGTCTTGAAGTATGTGCCGGACGTCGCTCCTGATTCGCCGGCTCGCATCATGCGCTTGCTGAGCGAGGAAGGCGAGCTTTCTTACAAGGTAGTGAGCCGTTCGGGTTCTGAGTACCGGATACAGGCTCAGCAAGGCCACCAGGGGAGGTTGTTTTGACCGAAATTCACAGTTACTCGAAAATCTTCAACTTGGGGCATCCCGAAGCGGACCCGATATTCGATGGTCCGGTGATTATCGAAGAGAAGGTCGATGGGTCTCAGTTTTCCTTCGGGCTGCTGGACGGCGAGCTAGTCGCTCGCTCCAAGGGTCAGTCGCTCAACGTCTCGGCACCGGAGAAAATGTTCGCGCCGGCGGTTGAGACGGCCAAGCGCCTCGCGGGCGAAATGCGTCCCGGTTGGGTCTACCGAGCAGAGGCGGTCTGCCGCCCGAAACACAACACGCTCCATTACGCTCGATGCCCCGAAGGGTTCTTGATCCTCTACGACATCGAGACCGCGCCGTACCGCTTCCTTTCGTACCCGGAGAAAGCTGTTGAAGCCGCTCGCCTTGGGCTTGATTGCGTGCCGCTACTGCTCGACCGCAAGCCCGACAACCTCGACGAAATGCTCGACCGCGAGAGCATCTTAGGTGGCCCGCAAATCGAAGGATTCGTAATCAAGCCAGCGGCCTATGACTTGTTCGGGCGAGACAAGAAAGTGCTGATGGCGAAGTACGTCAGCGAGAAGTTCAAAGAGACGCACAAGCGGGAATGGAAGGCGGGCAACCCGTCGAATACCGATGTCTTGGTGGCCATCGCTGGACGCTACGGAACGGAAGCGACCTGGGAGAAAGCCATCCAGCGGTTGCGCGACGAAGGACGGCTTACCGGCGACGTGAAGGACATCGGCCCGCTTATCAAGACCGTCCAAGACGACGTGGCTAACGAATGGGAAGCGGAGATTGCGCGGGACCTTCTCAAGTGGGCCATGCCGCACGTTCGCCGCAAGTCGTCCAGCGGCCTAGCTGAATGGTACAAGCGGCGGATTGCGGAACAGGCGCTAGTCCAGGAACCGAGATGAAGCAACCAGAGACCGTCAGAGAGTTACCGGAAGGGTGGCACCACCAGCGAATTGACCGGGAAGACGGCTCGATGGTCTACCGAGTGGCGCAGCCTGAAACCGAAGAGAAGCGATGGGCGGCGTGGCGTATCGGGACGTTCCACGACGCCACGACGTATCACCCAAGCATCGAGGCCGCAATCGAATCGCTGGAGCAGGAATGCCGGTTCGTCGAATACCCCTTAGGAGCAGCAGAGCATGGCGAGAAGTGATTGGGGAAAGACCATCTATGGGCACTGGCGACGATCTGACGGGATGGCCTTCGTAGTGCCATTACGCGATGGGCTCAGGCGTCGAATGTGCGTGATTTACGACAGGCCCGAAGGCGGCGGCCCCATCCTTGCAGCAAAGCGCCGATTTACCAAAACCGCCGCCATGGACTACGCAGACACACACTACCCGATGGAGAAAAAGTAATGGGATGGGTTCCACCGCCTGCAATTCGAGAGCCTGAGCACTGGACGGAAGGCGAAAAGCAACGCTTCTACCTGGAGCAAAAAGCCATGTACCAAAGCGGAGCGAGCGAAGCGGGAGACGGAGCGAAGGTCGCGGCACTGCTCCTGTTCGCCGTGTTGGTTGGTATCGCAGTGATGTTGATTTGGGGACTACCCGATGGAGCGTGAGGGATGAGCGCCGGGGTGTCGGCTGTTAGATTCAGCGAGTTGGGCTTGTTTGCAGGCATCTTGAGCGCCGGGCTCGCTATCGCTTCGGCCGCACTGCTGCTGCATCTCGCTTCGTTCATCGGGGCTCAGTATGGAGGTTTGTTGTGAACTCAGAGAAACACGTTAAAGACATTCAGAAGATTCTCGACAAGGGTGCGTCGTGGAGAGAAGTTGGCGCGGAAATCGGCATGAGCGCAGAGCTAGCCGTCATCCATTACGCCCACCATGCCGCTAAAGAACTCGACCGCCTTAGGCTGCGGACCATCACCGAAGAATCCGCGATCCTGGCCCGCGAACTAGCCTACGGCGTACCAAAAAAACATTGGGACCGCTACGCGACCCTGCGGAAGGAACTGGACGAATATCTTTTCGCCATCATTGACGCCGCTGAGCCACCAAAGCCCGAACCCGAACCGACCGCCGCAGTGCAACCGAAGGGCGACAGCCGAGAGGGCGCAGGGATAGCCGACAGAGCGTAAACCGATGAAACGAACAACAGAGCTAATAGCAGAGCCGGGGGATAGGGTAATCGTTGGGGCGTTCAGCAAAGAAGCGAACGCCGTTGTTCTCTGGGCTGAGACACGCTGGAGCCGTGACGCCGCCTACAACTTCTACCTCGTGGCGTTTTTGGGGACGGATGAGCCATCGTCCCGACCGTCATGTCCAATGTCAGCTGTCTTGTCATCTATAACTAATTGATAACTAGGATGATCATAGCACTTTTGTCAAACTGACTGTCACGGACTTCGTCAACTGGATTTACTGACACGTCGCCGATGTGGACAGCAACGTCCAGAGTAACCCATGAACCTGGACCCCCTAGTAGAGGCCAAAACAAGGATGAAAGAGCGCCAAGCTGGACGGGTCGCACGCGATTCCGCGAAGTACGTTCGAGTTGTAGGAGAGGTTGCCTTTGTTGAGTTGACGCAGGGCAAGACAGCGATCATTGACGCAGAGTTCACTGACACCGTCGGCGCGTACCTTTGGTGCGCCTGCGAGGTCGAGGATCGCTGGTACGCCAAGAACTACCACCTCGGCTACTTGCATCGGTTCATCCTTGGGGTGGACGAATCCCGCTTGGTTGACCACGCCGACGGCGATGGACTAAACAACATGCGGTCAAACCTCAGGTCGTGTTCGGCTGCGGAGAGCCGCAGAAAAAGCCGATTGGCTAGCGGCCCATCCCGGTATAGAGGCGTCACGAAGCGCCGCAACAAATGGAGGGCCAAGCTCAAGATGGGCAACCTCAACTTGCACCTTGGCGACCATGCGACCGAGGAGTCCGCCGCGCTCGCCTATGACACCGCCGCCCTTGAGCACTTCGGCGAATTCGCCAGGCCTAACTTCCCCGGCGAGGGTGACGCGGCGTGAACCTGGACCCCCTAGTAGAGGCCATCGCATGAGTTCCCCGGCCAACATAGCCGAAGAGCGCCACTACGACGTACCCGAACTAGCGGAGTTGTGGAAGGTATCGAGGCAAAGCGTACGTAAGTGGTTCCGCGACGAGCGCGGAGTCATACGTATCAAGGGGGAGGTGCGCGAGTCCCTGCGGATTCCGGCCTCGGTCGCTCAGCGGGTGCATCGGAAGCTCGAAGGGCTAGAATGACTCATGCTCACCTTGTGGAGGCGCCACGGCCCCGGCTGCAAACATACCAGCCGAACCAACCGGCGCTGCTCCTGCCCTATCTGGATCGAAGGCACCACGGCGGACGGCCGCACGGTCAAACCCCAATCGCTGAAGACAAGACTCTGGGCCGATGCGGAGAGACGAAAGGCCAAGCTGGACCGATCGGCTGTCGCAGGGAGAATGCTGTCCGTGGCCGCCGAAGATTTCCTGACGGACGCCGGGAGGCGCAAGCTCACCCGCAACGTCTTGGCGAAGTGGGAGCGGCTGTTGACCCGGATGCAGGACTACGCGGCGGAGAACGGGCTGGAGAAGATTCAATCCTGGGCCGTAGCGGACGCCAGGGGATTCGCGGCGACGTGGAAACTGGCCCCTTCAACAGCCAGGGCGGAAATCGAACGCTGCCGGCAGTTCTGGCGGTTCTGTATCGCCTCGGGATGGGCGGAAGGGAACCCCTGGACGGCGGTGAAGCCGCCGCGGCAGACCGTCACCCCTACTCTTCCGTTCACGCCGGACGAAATGGCCGCTATCTTGGCCGCCTGCGATCCGATGGAGAGAGCTCTGGTTTTGCTGATCCGCACCACCGGGTTGAGGATTGGGGACGCCTGCCGGCTGGAGAAGTCGCGCATCCGAGACGGGAAACTGCTGCTGTACACGGCCAAGACCGGGACGCCGGTTTGGGCGCCGCTGTCTCCTGGGACGTTGACTGCGCTCGATTCCTTCCCCCATGCCAGCCGGACGCACTACTTTTGGAGCGGCGCGGCCACGGCTCACTCCATCCGCAACATCTGGTCAGAGCGGGTATCGGCGGTCTGCACCCGGGCGGGCATCACGGATTCGACGCTGAAGGCGCACCGGCTGCGGGATACCTTCGCCGTGGAGGCTCTTTTAAGGGGAGTGCCCATCGAAGTGGTCTCGATGATGCTGGGCCATGCGTCGATTCGCACGACCGAAAAGCACTACGCCCCCTGGGTCCAAGCCAGGCAGAAGCAGCTCGAGCGGCACATGCAGACGACTTGGGACGAACCATACATTTCGCCTACAATCGTCCAGTAAGTCCTTTAGAATCAATGGTGCTGGAGGTGGGGGTCGAACCTCTCCGGCTGACTGATTCCACGCAAGTTACTGATTCTACTAGAGCGTCTAAGTCACAGAAGACGCATAGAAACGTATCGGCCATACAATTTGGCATACATTTTTTCGTTGACTTATTGGCCCGATTGCGGCACAATTAACGGCATGCAGCTTGCACACATCAAACCAGGCGACCGCGTGACGTTTCGGGCGGTGACGAGATGGAACGGAGGGGCGACGGCGACACGTACCGTGCGTAGCGTTAGCCCCGATACAGGACGGCTCACGGTTCGCTACGACTGGCCGGATTTCGTGGTGAGAGCCCACGAAGTACTGGCCGTCAATGGGCACCCCGTCGATGCTGAGGAACGCCGTTGATAAGCGCAGCGGAGGCGGCAGTGCAGCTTAGGGTGAAACCGCGCTGGATTCGGCGGATGTGCGCGACTAAGCAACTCAAAGCCATCAAGAAAAGCGGAGTCTGGGACATAGACCCCGACAGCTTGGAGGCATTAGCTAAGCAGGATAGAAGGCCAGGGAGGCGTAGGAAATGATGCCGTTAAGCGAAGAGCAGGAAAGGCAGTTGGCCGTGGAGCGGTTCAACGACAACGTACGGGACGTGGCGGATGCTACCGAGATGCTGTCTCGCCCACTTAGTTTCCTCAAGAAGAAAGCGCCCAAGCTGGAGCGCGACGAAGAGGAAGCCGTTATTGCGGCTTGCCGCGAAGCCTACGCGAAGTTGCTGCCGATCGTGGCGCGGTATTGAGAGCCAGGGAGACCGAAAACGAAATGAAAGTCATCTACGACACCTCGGACAATCGACTAGAGACAGAGGCGCGAACCAGTTTCACGGATGAGAGGGGGCCAGGTATCGAAGTGATCTTCACGATACCAAGGACGGGCTACGTCGAGACGCCAGACACGGATAGGATAACGAGCTTCACGGCAGTGCTAACGCCCGACGAGGCGAAGCTGCTGAGCAAACAGATAGACGATGCGGTGCGGCGGCTTTGAGCCAGGGAGACCTAAGCGATGACCCTAGCGGAGTTCTGCGAGCGGATTTCGGGCTGCAAGTTGGCCGACTGGCAGAAGGAAGCCCTGGAGCAAGCGGCCATTCTCAAGCCGCACGACCGGAGCAGCAAGCAAAGAGCCTATGCAGAACGGGCGGCGGTTGAGTTCTTGGCGAAGCACAGGGGACCGATGAGCGAAAATTCCCACGCCGGGGTATACGACGCAGGCCCAGAGGATCAGCAGTTTGAAGTGTTTTGGAGCGAAACCGTGGGCGCCGCTTGGACGCACGACGGCCACGCGGCAGGCTGGTACTGGGCAGCGTTGCGCAGCGGGCGCCGCGGCGGGCCGTTCGCTACTTCCAAGCTGGCGGCCGATGACGCGGGATACGAATTGAGGATGCACCGATGACACGAGGTAGGAAGCCTTACGAGCGAGTGTGCTGCTGGACGCTTGGGTTTGGAGGGTGATGTGAGCGGATTTGCTTTAGGATTTGGAAGTGTCGAGGAATCATTCGAGCGGCAAGAAGCCGAGGCCGTGCGGGAGTTCGTCTCCGAGAATTACGACGCGAAGCGGGGGTACTTCCACAGCGAGCTACAAGAAAAGCTGGAAGCTTGGCTGAAAGAGCGCTCTGCCGGCTACGACGCGAAGGCTGATTCCTACCGGACCGCCAGCGAGTACCCCGATCGCTACTCCACGTACTACGCCTCGGTCTTAGGCAATGCCTCGCACATTGTTGTGATCTTCCGATTCCTTCACGTAAACCGGCGCCACGCGCTGTCGCCGGACGGATGGGCTTCGCTGTCCTCGGAACGTCTCGCGCACGTTGACTCGCAAAGCGTAAGAGAAGCCAGGAAGGTTCCAGCATGACCCCACTCGAAGCAATCGAAGCCCACCTGGAGAAGGAACTGAAGCGATTGAGGGCCGGGGGCGAGTGCCCGACGTGCTTCGGCAATGGCCACAAATCCTACGTTGAATCGCTTATGCCCTGCCCCGAGTGCAAAGGCACGAAGCGCGACCCAGCCATCACGCAAGCCGAAGAAGCCCTGAAGCTGTGCCGGGACGAGCGGAAACGGGTGGAGCGGTTGTTGGGGTGGGTCAAGGGAGCAGCGGAATCATACCCTGCTAGATCGTTTAACCCGGTTTCGCAGGAGTCTTTTATCGCCGCCCTAGCCGAGTACAACGCTCCCGTGCAGGAGAAGGAGCCAAGCGAATGAGAGACAAGCGATTCAGCCCTGGCGACCCGGTCTACGTGAAATGCTTTGGCGGTGAGATCAAGGAGCGCATCGTTGTCGAAGAGAAGACCAAGTGCGTCATCGTCTGCACCGAGGACACTTGGATGAAGCGGCAATATTGGGACAGGACCGAGGGTATCGGCTTCCCGATCGAAGACGTTTCACCCAGACCCCGTGAAGGAGGACCCCGACCATGATTGACATCATAGCCTTGCGGAAGTTGGAGAGTAAGGCGACTCCGGGGCCGTGGGAGTGGGAGGACTATGATCTAAGGTCAAATAGCGGAGTTATTCGAGTAGCTCACGGGGTTTTCTTGGGGGAGAGCGACGGGTTTCCGGGGTTTGAGGATGACAAAGAGTTTATCGCCGCTATTCGCAACGCCCTGCCCGCGCTACTGGACGAGTTGGAGAGGTTGCGGGAAGAGAAGGACGGAGACAGAAAAGCGTACACCTACTGGCACGAAAATTGCCTCCGTGTTCTTGCCCGCGCCGAAGCCGCAGAAGCCAAGCTGGCGGCGGCGCGGGCCCACGTAAAGGAATACAGCAGCGAAAGTGGTTGTAATTGCGATGAATGCCGGCATAACGGCCAGCTTCTCGCCATCCTCGACGCTGAGCCCGAACCGCCCGCGACAGTGCAACCGCAGGCGACAGCGAAACTGGGCGACAGCCGAGAGAGACTTGGGCCATATAGACAAGCTCGTGAAACTGGTTGGTGAGAGCCCCGGACATAGCAGGGCTGTAGAGGGGATTGGGAGGGACGATGCACATAGACAAACGACCGCTGTACAACAAATTCCAGGTGCGACGAACTGACGGGCGCGATGCCCCAGGCGAGAAGCACGACGATTGCACTTACTTCGTTCTGGACCTAGACCATGACGAGTTCGCGGAGCCCGCTATCCGCGCCTATGCAGAAGCCTGCAAGGAAACCCATCCGCAGTTAGCGAAAAGTCTTAGGGTCTGGCTCGAAGGCAATTGCTCCTGCCGTGGCGAATCCGAATGTCAGCACTTCGGGCGAGCCTTGGCCTATAAGCAAGCCCGCACACCCCTTACCCCAGCCCAAGGCGGTAATAGCCATGAGTGAGCGCAAGTTCGTACGCCTTGATGAGTGCCCTCCCGGCCTGTTTCGGACAGCCAATGGCTATCTTGGATACCGCAACGAGTACGCCAGCATCGCCAAGGATGACAATGGCGAGTTCTCCCACGTCGAGGCGTATTGCGACATTCTTGCGGATTTACGCGACCGCCAAGGGTTAAAGCACGAGTGGGATCGGATCGATGAAGACACCCAAAGCGAAATCAAAGCTCAGTGGGCAGCGATAACCCATAGGCACCTACAGGATTGGATTCTCGGCAACCCCTTCAGGGAGGACCCCGACCATGACTGACATCAAAGCCTTGCGGGAAGCAAGCCGAATCTTCAATGCCCGCCAAGGGGAAACCGCCCAAGAGGACAACGACAAGTTTTGGCCCGCTGTCGGCCTAATTCGACGGCAACTCCCTGCGCTACTGGATAGGCTCGAAGCCGCAGAAGCCAAGCTGGCGCAGGTGCGGGAGTGGCTTCATACCCCCGAAGAAGACGACAGCTTCGACAATGGTTGGTATGACGCTAAGGAAGAGCTACGCGCCATCCTCGACGCTGAGCCGCCGACCGCGACAGTACAACCGACAGCCGAGGGGGAGCAGGGGGAGCCGAATGCCGATTGAAACCTTGGAAGACATCATCGAAGAGCTTGCCGACCGGCTTGATGCCTACGGATCTTGTCACGGCGACAGCGTCAACGGTTGCGAGAGCGAGAATTGCCATTGCCGCTGCGGCTGGGTCTCGGAACTTACGCGGCGACTCACGGATGCTTTTGAGACTGAGCGGAAGCTGAATCCGACAACCGATAAGCCGACGGGCATTGACTGGGACGCCGTAAAGCGAGCGATGCAGCGATGGGACGACGAGACCGCTGGCATACTCGCCGCTACCGTCGCTGCCGCTACGCCCGCCCCCTGCCCCAACTGCCACGGAACGCGCACAGTGACCTGGAGACATGATGACGGGGATACGCTCACGGGGAGATGCCCGGAGTGCGCCCAAGGCGGTAACAGCCATGAGTGAGAAGCGGCGGAGGACTGGGCGCGGTTTCCAGATCGTTGAGTTTGTTGACCGCTACAACGCGCCTTGCGAGTTGCAGCAAAGCAGCCTGGCCGACTTCGAGCCTCCGGGGTCTAGTGCTGTCTGGCTTGGCCTCCGCGACGGGAATATGCACTTGGACCTGGAGCAGGTGAAGTGGCTCATCGAAGAACTACAGCATTGGGTGGATAACGGCGAGTTCCGGGGATTCGTGAGAGTGACTGCCGTCCCGCCCCCAACCGAGCAGCCGGGGGGAACCGAGGTATGAGCCACTGTAGCCGATGCGATACGCCATTGAAGGGTTACGGGAAGAACGCCTTCTATTGCGCGGAGTGTAACTTCCCGCCCAAGCCGCCCAAGGTGGTCCAGATAGCGACCATGCCGGGAGCCGGCGAGCAAGAGTCGCAGCTTTACGCCCTAGCTAACGACGGGACCATGTGGCGCTGGAGCGGCGTCCCCGATACGTGGTGGGTCGAATTGCCGCCGCTACCAGCCCGAACCGAAAAGGGAGACTGACATGGGAAAGGAAAGATTCATGCGGCACTACTACGGACCCAGCGGTTACGTGAGTCCTGAAGAGCGAAAACGGCTGGAGACTGAAGAGTCGAGCCAGCTTACGACCATCCTCGGGTTCTTGGTTCGCGAGATGGCGCGGCTAACGCGCATAGCGAACAAGTCCGACTACGACGAGGGCTATTACGACGCCCTTGTGGCGGTGGAAAAGCAGTTTCACCTTGGTGCTCGCAGGGCAGACCAAAAGTGGACCGAAGGCGAGGGAGACTGACATGGACGAAACGACAGCCGACATTCTAGCGAGGATGACGACGTTCGCGGAAGACGAATTGAGGTTCCGTGAAGACGCCGGAGACGCCTGCTACCAGTGCGCTGGCGAAAACTCAATAGCTTGCAGCGCCTGCCACGGGAGCGGGAAGAACGCATACGTACCAGCGGCCGCCCAGCACCTAGCCGATATCCAGGAGATCAGGGAGCGTACTCAGCCCCGATTACAAGGCAGAGTGATCCCCGAGCGGTTACCCCAAGGCGGTGGAGAGTGAGCGCCATCATGACGCCAAAGCGTAGAGACGAACTAAAGGCGCTAGCCGAGCGTCAGCGGCGATTTCAACTGCGCTACGGCGATGCCGAGCCTCAGCGCGATTTTCGGGTCCGGCTGGAGCCTGACGAACTCCTGGGACTCCTAGAGAGGGATGGGCGGTTGGACTTCGATGTTGCGCCTTTGTTGGCGGATATCGCCGCGGACCCCGCCGTCGCTGAAGTGGGGCATTCCCGCTCCGCTGAAATCCGGGTCATCGTTGACATGCGCGACTACAGTAAGGAAGCCCGGCGTCGGCTATACGAGAAGCACCGCGTTTGGTTGCTCAAAATGCCCGCAGGTCTCTCGCTTGGCTTGAACCTAGCCGATGTTTCGCGGCCCGAAGGAGAACCGGAGTGAAACAGATAACCGAGACGCGGTTGCGGGAAATCCTCGAATACTTTACCAAGGCGCTTGAGGATGATAGTTTCCAGCCCGATCCTGAACCTACAGATGACGAAATGAAAGCTGCGCTATCTTACGCCCTAGCCTGCTGCCGAGCGGTTGAGGCGGTGCGGGAGAGAGTCAAGAGAAGCATCGCAAAGGCTCCTCGTTGGTCTAGCTCAGACCTTCGCGGCGTGGGGCACCTTGAAGAAGCGTTAGATGTATTAGCCCTACTACCCCCGGAGACCCCCGATGAGTAAGTTGCCTGAGGGTTGGCGATGGGTTTCGACCTGCGTCCAAGAGGAAGATTACGTAAAACGCACTGACGAAGCAATCGCGTACTGGGCACCGGACGAATGGCTTGGAGAGGCTCCCGATGGCACGATTCTACGCAGTCGTAAGATTCGCGGGCCGATCAGCGCGGCTCGTGCTATGGACAAGAAGTACCCGTTGGGAGGGGAGAAGAAAACCAAATGAGCGTAGCGTGCCAGTATTGCGGAAACTACGGGATGGAGCATTCAACGAATTGCCCCAATGCGCCTAGCACCGTGACCCGAGCGACAGCCGACGAAGCGGCAAGCGGCCTCCCAAGCGATCTAACCCCCGAGACGAATCACCTTGCCCGTGGTTGGTTAAGCGAGCAGCACAAGAAGATCACGATTGAACTGGCTCGAAAGGCTCGTCAAGATTGGTTGTCAGCACCGGACTGGGCGCGGAAGCATGTGCTGGCCGACGAAGCGGACCGAGCGGAGAAGGAACCCAAACCCGCCCGCTGGACCCTCGAACCCCAAGGGGTTGATGTGGAGGGGTTGCGTGCCAAGATCAAAGACGTTTGGGCTAAGTACATCTTCGATAACGACTATTCCGGGAAGATTGAGATTGGCCCCAACGAACTTCACGCCCTGCTCAACGAGTTGGAGAGGTTGCGGAGAGAAGACGAAGCCCGCAATGCCAGCGCCTTTGCTATGGGCGTGGCCCAGGAGTCTTACCAACGACGCGCCGAAACCGCAGAAGCCCGCGTAGCCGAACTAGAGGAGATATGCAATCGAGCGGAGGCTGAGGCCCTTAGTTACGCCACGGAAACCGAGGAGTTTAAGATCCGCGTAGCCGAACTAGAACAACGCCTACGGATAGCCGCTGATCCTGATGGGGAAGAACGGGAAGCGTTGCGGGCGCGGGTGGAGGAGTTGGAGGAGTTGGAGGCGAAGGTGGAGAGGGTTCGGGAGTGGGCGGAAAAGGGCATCACCGAAGCGAATGGCGGTTGGCAGTATGCCTGTGAGGACCTTTGCGACACCATCCTTAACGGAGGAACCGAGTAAATGGGAGAGCCTTGTTTCTGGGCCTGCGGAGCCTACGTAGGAGATCCCCCGGAGAATCACGGCATTTATTGCCAGTACCATAAACCGAAACCGTTGCCCGAAGGAGCGTGGCGCGACAAGGATGGCGTCTGGCACTGCGAGGCCCCGGATTATGCAAAGAGAGGGGACCTAGAAGGGCTCAAGGGTCAGAGCGAATAGCCTCACGCCAGTTGAAACCCTTGGTCTGTGAGTGCGGGCCTTCGCGAAAGCTCTTCCATCTGCCTGCCCAGTCCAGCCCTGCCGCGATCGACAGCCGGCCATAAAGCAGGTAGAGCGGGTCGGCCAACGACCATACCGGCTTTCCCCCCAACAGCGGAACAGCGTCAAACGCTTCCCCGTAGTTGTGCGCCGACTGCCCTGGTCCTGCGTTGGTCACGATCTGCCCGGTTTGCGGTTGCGTCCTGAGAAGGATTTCCGCAAGGTCCGGGCGCCCGAACTCTTCTTTCAACTCCGCGGCCTTGGCGAAAATCTGTGTGATCGACCGGCCCCTACGGTAGAGGACGGCTTGCTCTTCGGGTGTTCGATAGGTGCAGTAGATCAGCAACTCGGCTTTCGACTCTTTGCGAAATTGGTCCATGATCTCAGAAGCGGTGCTTCTGATTTTCGGGTTGAGCCCCTGCGCTACGCCTTCACGGAAGGACATCGGGGTACGTCTCCAGTTTCAATGTCATCGACAGCCCCTTGCCTGGGCATTCGACGATCTCTTCGGTGATGCCGTAGTTATTCAGCGAGTGTCCGAAGTGCGAAACCTGGCACTTTAGATCCGGGTTGCCGATGGCCTTGAGAATGTCCGGTACGTAGTCGATGAATGGCACGACAATCCCGAACGCTCCCTTAGCTAGGAACTCGATAGCCGATCGGGTCGCTGACATCCTCAGCCCTTCCTCGATCTTCTGCCCGAGAAGTTGGTAGTCCTTGTCCATCTCCAAAAGCCAAATGCAAATGGCGAGTGAACCATTGGGGTCGCGCGGCCCGTAGATCGGCAAGCCCCCCGAGATATTCACCGGGCGGTCTTTGTTGACCCCAAAGAACGTAGGGGACTGGCCGGCAACTACTCCCGATCCGTAATTCGACACGACGGGTGAGTCGGTTTCCAGCACGGCCGCTTCCTCTGGTGGAGTTCCGCCGTCCGACCATGCCCACACGACGCGGGGCTCTTTGCCGCCGCCGCCTTCTGCCTTGATGCCTGTGATGGAGGCGTAAACCTTCATTCCTTCACCCCAGCGGCCTGCTTCGCAACGGTCACGGCTGAGCCTTGCGCGTTCGCAGCTTCCACGACTGCCGGTTTCATCGCCCGCATGGCGAGAAACGCGATAACCAGATCCACGCCGTTGAGAATCAGGTCGGCGGTTTCCTTCTCCAATTCAGCCGGTAGAAAGTCATGGCCGAATCCAGCCTCTAGGGCATGGATCACCCCGATGATGACCCCTGCGCCGATCAACACCCTCAATCGCTTGATCGGTCCGCCCGTCTTGGAGGTCTTCACCTCGACCGAGGCTTTGTTCTTCTTTCCGAATCCAAACATAACGATCACCTCTCTAGTGCTTCCCTTGCATGGCGCTGATGCGCGAGTGAATGTTTTCGAGGCCTTTGTTCATCTTGCCGTCGAGCGTGGCCAGTGCTGCCTTGATTTCCGTCAGTTGCACCCCCACGTTGCCGATCGCCGATTCAAGCACCGCGATGCGCGACTGGTTCGATATCACCGTCAGCAACAGCCAGCCGGTGGTGCCGCCCAACAGAGCCAGGAAAAAGGCCAAAACGGCGGTGATGTACATATGGATTTCGGGCACTACCGATCCCCCTGTGAAAGAATGCCCTGCTGCCCTAGGGAAACAGGGCCTAGAATCCCGTACGGCGCCGGGTTGAACTTGGCGATACGGTCAGCCATTGCCGCTTGCTTCGCCGCTCGCTGAGTCAGGAACGCCGGACTGTACAAGCCCTCCGCGAGTTTGCCGCCTGCATAGCCGCCGGCGATTGCCCCGACAGGCCCGCCGAAGTTCGCGCCGAGTCCTGCCCCAGTGGCTTGGAATATTCCCTTCGTTACCGCGTGGGTTTGGCCCGTTTTGCGAAGTGCCGCGTCAGCTGCGACCTGCTGGACGTTCTTCCAAAACGAGAAGTCCTTGTTGAGTGCGGCGATTTCAGGGAATGCCGTATTCAAGGCGTCTCTCGCCACGTCGCCAGCAAGGGCTTGAGACGCTGCCGAGCTTTGGTCCGCTAGGGTTTTGCCTTCGAACCGCCCCGCCTGTTTTCCGATCTCGTCGAACTCCTGCTTGAACCGCCTCAGCGCCCGAACCGAGATAGAGAGCGAGCCGTCCGGCAGTGTGGTCCCGGCGTCTCCAAGCCTTCGGACTAGATCCTCCGCGTTGGCAATCATCTTCTCTGCCTGCGGGTTCGCCGGTATTCGCGTGCCGTTCGGTCCTGGAACCGTCGCTTTCTGGATAGCCCGGTTAGCCAAAGTTTCCGCAATCGGCTGAAGCGGCACAGCGGCCTCGTCCGGCAGTGCGTTGAAGGCATCGTCGATCTGCTGCCCAACGGCTTGCACTCGCGCTTTGGCTTGAGCCGCCGCATTCTTAGCTGACGACGCCGTAAACCTTTCGTCTACCAGCCTCGGAACGACGTTCTGCGTGCGGATCTTGTTCCCTTTCGTGGTCGCGGACAGAGCCGTCTCCATCGCTCGCTCGCCGCTTGCTCTCAGTCCTCTCGCAACCGGCGCGGTAGCCCTGGAAAGTACCGGCTTGGACGCCGTTGCGATCTTCGGCGCGAACGCAGACCCCAGAATGCCCGTGAGTTGCCCCGCCGCCTTGGGTAGGTTGTCTGCCGTGATCGCCGTATCCGTAACTTGGTCGGCAAGGGGACCGACAATCGGAACAGCCGCAGCGGCCCTCCCGACAGCCCCCGTGTAGTCCCCTTGCCGGTAAAGGTCTCTTGCTTGCCCTAACTGGTTCGCGGAGTTTGAGAGAATCCCCCCGGCCATCTTCGCGGCCTGTACCTGAGGAAGGTTCTCCACTCCGCTTCGGAACGCTACTCCGACCTTGTTGAGCAGCCCCGGCGTGTTCGCTATTTCTTGTTGTGTCGTTTGCCTTTTGGCTTCCGCGGCCTTGCCCATCTCCACTAACGGCCCGATGGTCGTGTCGTAGACGCCGGAGAGGAAGCCGCCCTGAGACTTCGGCTCGGCTTGCGGCGTAGCGACGGGTGCGGCACCCTTCCGCATGGCGACAAGTTGCGTCTTCTCTTCCGCCGTCAGTCTGTTGCGTAGTTCCGCCTTTTGCGCCTCGCTGAAGCGGTCCCAGTTGGCATTGATGCGTTGAAGGTCTGCCATAGCGCCCTACTTGAATAGGCTGTTGAACTCGTCGTCTGATACGCCCGCAGAGGTCCCTTCCAGCGGGTCGAACGTCACCGCCTCCGGCGCAATGCCGAACCTCTTGGCGTAGCTATTAAACCGGCCGATATCGCGCTGCACTTCATCGCGCATACTGCCAGCTAGGTTGCGTGCCTGGCTTAGGAAGTCTTCGCGGGTCGGAGATCCGGCGTCGCCCAAGCGGGTACCGCTGAGCAGCTTGTTCCAAGTGTTGCGGATCTTCTCAGGGACGCCCGCCGCGTTTTCTGCTGTCGCGAACTCGCCCTCCCTGACGGTTGATCCAGGGTCGATCATCCTCATATAGGAACTAAGGATCGCGATATCCCCGGCTGGCGAGGGGTCAGATGCCGCCGACTGGATCTTGCGGTACTGGCGGGCAACCACAACGGCATCGCCGACGACGCCAGCAAACTCCTTTCGTAGGTTGCTCGTGTTCTGAAACCGCTCGTAAGGATCAGCCGCAGGAGCGGGATCGCGTACAGGCTTGCCGGTTGCTGAATCAATCAGCGGGGCGGAAGTTCCGGCGTCCAAGTCAACGATCAGGTTCTTGTCTCCCGACTTCATCAGCGTGAGCCGCCGCGCTTTCTCCGCGGCCTCCGCGATCACTTCGCCGCTCTTCAGTTGGGCTTTGTCTACCGCCCTCATTTCCCCGGTTGGGGTTGTGATGATCTCGATGTCCGTTCCAGGAACCGGCTGGCGGTTGGCTTCGATGAACCCTCCATCTTCCGTATAGAAACCGGCCACGTCTTTGCCGTCCGGCCCCTTCACCGTTGCCAGCTTGTTCGGGTCCACAATCTCAGGCTTGGCCGCTTGGAACGAACCCGCGATATCCACCGCTTGCTTTGCCCCGCCCAAGTTCCCTAACCCCGCTTCGATCTGTGCGAGGGCTTGGTACTTCGCTTCCGGCGCTAGGCTGGGGTCCGCGAGAATGGCTTGTCTTTGCTGCTGGAGTGCGGCCTGCTGTTGCTTCAGGGCTTCTTGCTCTTGCGCTACCTTCGCTGCTTCTGCTTGCTTCGCTCTGAAGTCCAACAATGGAGCCGCTTGTCCTTGTTGGAACTGCTGAATATTGCCGCCGATGTCCCCGGTCTGAATCCCCCTTCCGAGGCTCATGAGGAAGTTTGAGCGCAGCGCCGCTCTGTCCTGCGGGTTCACTTGGTTCAAGTCCCCGCCGATCGCTCCCAGTGCGTTTTGCGTGCCGAGGTTGAGGATGCCGTTAAGCCCTCTGCCGGCTGCTTTGAAGGGTGAAAGGATTCCCATAATTAGCCTCCATAGCTGCCGCTGAGTTGCGCGAACGGGTTGTCGAGGTAAGACCTGGCCTGCGGGGTGGCCGCCTGCCTCAGGCCCCCGATACCGGCGCTTACCGCTGGCCCCGCGCCGGGGATAAACATTGATCCGAGTTGCAACGCTCCACCGAGGTACGTGCCCAGCCCGCCCGTCGAGGTCTTTTGCGTGCTTGTCCCGTTGCTTTGGGTCGTCGGGTTCTGCGGCAGGCCCGCGAGCCCGCTCTGCAAAATCCTCAGTTGATCCACCGGCGCTTGCTGCTGCGCCATCGCGTTCTGGAAGTCGATGTCGTTCTGCCCCAGAGCGATGTTGTAGTTTTGATTGCCGATGGAGTTGAGCAGTTCGATGTCCTGCAGCTGCCTGGATCGTTCGGTGTTGTTGATGTCGAATTGCCGATCCGTTGCCGCTAGCCCGAGGTTTGCAGTTTGGAAGCCCGCTTGCTGATTCGCCAAGCCCGCCGTGAGCCCCGCGTTCTGATTCGCGATCTGCGCTCGGAGTGCGTTATCCGCCGCAGCCAGTCCCGCTTGAGTCGCAAACCCGCCCTGTGCGATGCTCGCCTGGGTTTTGTTCCCGGCGTTCGCGATAGAAGTTTGCGTTCCCAATTGCGAGTTCTGTAGAGCGACATTCGCATCCACTCCCTGATTTGCGGCCGCCGCCCTTAAAGCAGCGTCCGAGTTGAAGATTCCCGCTTCTTGCCGTCTCCCAAGATCCGCTTGGAGTTGGCCTAGAGCGGTGTTGTAGTAGTTGAGGTTGAGATCCGCTGACGTTCGCGCCGCGATGTCTCCATAGGCTCTGTTCGTCTCAGCCTCTAAGATTCCGTGCCTCGATCCCCCGAACGCCCCATTCACAGCCGCGGCGTCCGCGTTCGGCACCTGTGCAAGCTGTCTTGAGCGGTTGATGTCCTGAAGGGTCGTATCTCTGACCGCGTTCGTGTACGAGGGGTCCATTCCCGAGAGAATCCTTTCGAGGTCTTCTCTTGAGAACTGCGCTGCCGTTACGTTCTGGTTTGAGATGTCCCGAATATCCCCGCGATTCGCGAGTGAGGCTTCAGCTATGCCAGCCGATACGTTCGGCGCTTTGAACCCCAGAGCCGAGACGTTCCCCGATGAGACTTGCAATGGTTGGTAGTTCTGATACTGCCCGTATTGGTCTTTCAGCCCGCCCAATGTGGACTGGCCCTGTAGGGCGCGAATTTGATCTTGCGCGGCGACCTGATCGGGAGTCAGCCCCGGCATATTCGGCATGGCCACCGGTTGGTAGCCTTGCGCGACTTGCTGGGCTTGGCCGTAAACGTCGTTCGCCGCTTGCTGGTAGGCCGGGTCAACGCTGGTCTTTTGCGTGTTCGATTGCGTCGAGGTGGTTTTTTGACTCTTGCCCATTACAACTCCTTCGTCATCACAGCCCAATGGCCCTCGTAGCCTTCCTTAGGCAGGAATGAACGTAACCAGCCCTTTCTCCCGGTCAACGTCACCGTCGAGCAACCTTCCAACTTCCCGAACTGCTCAAGATCGGGGAGCATCGTTCGCAACTCTTCGTAGTTCCCCCCGGCAAGGAACAGATTCAGCACCTTCTTGCGTGGGTAGATCACCAGTTCGGTAATCACCACCGATTCCACCGCAGGCCAAAACTGATACTCCCGGTGGAGAATCCCGTCCAGAATGTCCTCTAAGTTGTGCGTTCCCCCGGCGTGCTTCAATGCCGCTTTGATCCAGGGCGCACAGCGAACGAACTCCGACACGACATGCGAGGCCGTCTCATCCAACACGCCGTTCTCGGTGAACTTTTCGAGAATCTTCATGTCACCGTCCCCGATGCTGAGATCGTCAC